>JBGSUK010000001.1:0-1751 GCA_041753455.1 Anaerolineae bacterium
TGGCAGGATTTGGGCGAGGCGCTGATGGGGGTGAGAAAGAGCAAATGAGCGAATCAGCGAATTGGCGAGTGATCGGAGTAGCATTAGTTAGTTTTGCATTTTAAGAGGGCAGCACTATGAAGGTGTATAGTTTGAAATATCTCGTTTCAGGATGCCTGCTTTTGGGGATTGTTTTAGGATGCCTGTCATGCACCGGCCCAACGACGCCGGCGACGACCGTGGAGGTGGCAACGGCGTCTCTATTCCCCACAAACACCATTCCGGCTTCTTCTACACTCATCCCTGCTCCTTCATTTACCCCATCTCCTACCACGATGCCAACTCGGACGCCGACGCCCAAACCAACGCGGACGCCCGCACCGACGCCAACGCCCACCCTGAGTCTGGAGGCGAAACGCGCGATCATCGAAAAGAACTTGAGCATCGCGGGTTGCGAGCCACCTTGCTGGGGTGGTATCACGCCGGGGGAGACTTTGTGGCAGGATGCGCTGGATTTGTGGCGAGGGTTGGTGGTCGAGGTCAACAAGAAGTCGGAGATCACTTACGCGATATTAAACTTGGATGAACAGTGTCCAGATTGTGACACCGATCTTGTTGAGATTTGGAACAAGGGTGAAACGGTAACGGGGATTTACATGGGAGTCTGGTTTTCTGGCGACGAGAAAACAGACACTGGAACTCTAAGCGCCTACCTGATGGGGTTTCAGTTATCCGACGTTCTTGAACGGTACGGGTCACCGTCACAGGTGTATGGCGAAGGCTATATCGGCGAGTATTACGATACACTTTGGGTCGAGTATGCCGATTTGGGGCTGTTGTTTCGCTATACAGGGTATGGAGTATATGATGGTGCAGCGCCTATAATCTGCCTCGTCGAGGATCCTCCAGGCGTTGGTGTCAGCTTCCAGACGCCGGGTGCCGTCTTTCAGACCCTCGCCGACTACGCACGTACAGTAACAAAGTATGCTCTTGGAAATGATGCTTGGGCCGCAGTAGCAAATTTCTCGCCAGAGGATTTCTACGATACATTCCGAGACCCGATGGCCTCATCTTGTTTGCGGATAGCCAACCCTACCTGGGAATATTTGACATCAGTGGTGCCGGAAGGTTTTGACCCGATCTTTCGGGCCGAGGAAGACGCCGTTCTACCCGAACTGCTGGCGACCAACGGCGGCTGTGAACTGCCATGTTGGTGGGGTATCACACCGGGCGTCACGCACATTGAGGAATTACAGGCTTTTTTCGCCGGATATGGCAAGCCTATGGGAACACGGATCTACGGTGACAATCCCTCAACTTACTATGATGTGGGACTTTTCGCCCGACACGACCCAGCGCCGCTGGATTATGTCATCAGGCAGAGTTTTGAGGTTGAAGATGGCATGGTTGCTTCCATTCGTGTCATTGCAGAAGCGCCAATGCAAGAAGTTTATGGCGATGGCCCGCAGCCTTTTTTTCGGTATTACAAGGGCGAGCCGATCATGACCAAATCCCGTCACCTGACGCAAGATTGGCAGCGTTACGCTCTTGCGCCTACAATGAAACTGTTGGGGACGCCTTCTCAGGTTTTGATTGACTATACCCAATTGGATTGTTTTGGTAATTTCTATCTGGCAGTCGTGTATGACGATTTGGGGATCATGGCCCAATATGGCGGCAAAGTGCAAAGTAAGGATGGTAACATGCTGATCTGTCCTTCCGCTGATGCTATGACCGAATTTAGTTTGTTCTTGACGACGCCTGATTCTGAA
>JBGSUK010000002.1:0-59759 GCA_041753455.1 Anaerolineae bacterium
TCGTCACAAAGCCTTCTTCCCCGGTTATCGTCCCCAGTTCTATATCCGCACCGTGGACGTGACGGGTGAAATCACCCTGCCCGCTGGTGTCGAAATGGTGCTGCCCGGTGACAATGTGAACCTGATTGTCACCCTTGAAAAACCGATCGCGCTTGAACAAGGCTCCAAGTTCGCCATTCGTGAAGGTGGTCTCACCGTCGGCGCGGGTGTCATCACCGAGATTATTAAATAATCTCATTGTTGAGAATTCTCAGGGGTAGAAATACCCCTGATAAACGGGTGTAGCTCAATTGGCAGAGTTACGGTCTCCAAAACCGTCGGTTCGGGGTTCGAATCCCTGCACCCGTGCTAGAAATCTTACGATTATAACTAGGGGAGTAGCTCAATTGGCAGAGTAACGGTCTCCAAAACCGTCGGTTGGGGGTTCGAGGCCCTCCTCCCCTGCCAATTTATGTGAAGTTCGCGGACACCGCCCCCTAAAGGCGGTGTCTTAGTATGTCGAATTTACTATTTTTTGAGGAGTACACACAGTGTCGAAAGTAAACGCCCGCAAGAATGATATCCTCGGTGAAGAGGAACTGGAAGAGGCCTACGACGAGCTAGAGGGCGAAGAATACGACGATGAAGACTATGGGGATGAGCCAGACGAGGAAGTCAGTAAAGGGTCTGGGTCACAGGTAGTGGTTTCCGACAGTCGCGCCCGCCGCAAGCGTAATCGTGGTGAGGCTTTTGAGACGGTTGCCCCCGGCTCGGCGACTACTGAAAAGAAAAATCGTCCAACCCCCAGCCGCCGTGATGCGAAAGTCACAACTGGTAAGCGCATTGAGAATTTACCTGTTATCGGTAGACTGGTGACTTATTTCCGCAATGTCTATACGGAAATGCAAAAAGTCACATGGCCGACCCGTGAAGAGACGATTCGCCTAACCCGCATTGTCCTCAGTGTGACGGTTGGATTCTCGCTTGCACTTGGAGCATTGGATATTTTCTATTCGTGGTGGATGCACAATGAATTGTTAAACAATACTGGCGGGTTTCTAGCGATCGCCGCCATCTTTGTGGCACTTCTTGGCGTCACTAGTTGGTATCTGTTTTATCGTAAAGATGAAGCACTACCTTATTAACTCAAGCCGGATAAGTATAAAGGCTTAGGTCGTGACCAAAAAACGTCAAGAGCAATATGATGACGACTTCGACTTCGATCCAGAACCTATTTATCTGGATGACGAGGACGCTGGAGCGGATGAAGATCCCCGTCTAAAAGAAGATATTTTGCCAAGTGAACGTGGCAAGCGCATCGGCGACAATATTGAAGTTGCCCTAAGCGATGATTTTAAACTCGGCATTGGCGATGATTCTGCTGACCTGACTGGCAAACACTGGTATGTAGTGCACTGCTATTCCGGTCAAGAAAACAAAGTCTGCCACGCCATTGAACAGCGTATTGAAACGATGGGGATGCAGGACAAGATTTTTGATGTTGTAGTCCCCACCGAAGAAGAAATCGAAGTTAAAGAAGGCAAACGCCGTACCGTTGAGCGCCGTGTTTTTCCCGGTTATATCCTTGTCCAGATGGTTATGGACGAAGACTCATGGTACGTGGTGCGAAACACACCCGGTGTGACTGGCTTTGTGGGTATGGGCAACGACCCAACCCCGTTGCGCCCTGAAGAAGTTAATCAGATTATGCGCCGCATGGAAGCCGATACGCCGAAAATCAAGGTCACCTATAAAACCGGCCAAAAGGTGCGTATCGTTGATGGGCCATTCAACGAATTTGTTGGTATCGTCAGCGATATTGACCAAGAAAAGTCCAAAGTGCGGGTCATGGTGTCCTTCTTTGGACGTGATACGCCTGTCGAACTCGACTTCTTGCAGGTCGAAAAAGTTTAGCCGGATGTGATGGGGTGGAGGTCAGTCAATCCTCCGCCAAAAATTGAGCAGATAACGTTCGGGCGGGTCACAAAACCCGCCTCATGTTGAGATAAGTCAAGTCTAGAAGTAACCCAAGGATAATTTTCAAATGGCTAAGAAACTCAAAGCAATTGTCACCCTGCAATTGCCAGCCGGGAAGGCAAGCCCTGCACCACCCGTAGGTCCTGCGTTGGCCCAACACGGCATCAACCTGATGAACTTCGTCAAGGAATATAATGCCAAGACCGCCAGCCGGATTGGCGATATTATCCCGGCGGAAATCACCATCTTCACCGATGGCTCATTCAAATTCCGCCTCAAGAGTCCGCCTACCGCATTTCTGATTCGCCGCGCCGCTGGTGTTGATAAAGGCTCCAGTACCCCGAATCGTGATAAGGTCGGCAAGATCACCCGCGCCCAAATGAAGGAAATCGCCGAAACCAAACGCGAAGACCTGAACGCGGTGGATATGGAAGGGGCGATGCTGCAAATCGCAGGAACAGCCCGCAGCATGGGTATTGAAGTTGTTGACTAAATGTTAGGTTAGTCGCATCAATTGAATTTTGTGCTACACAAGAGTGGGAGAGCCGAAATTGGCTCGAGAACCACGGAGGATAATCAATGTCTCACGGAAAGAAGTATGTTGGCGCCCTCGCCCAAGTTGACCGGGATAAGAATTACACCCCAGAAGAAGCGATTGCCCTGATTAAGCAGGTTGCCTTCGCTAAATTTGATGAAACCGTCGAAATTCATGCCCGTTTGGGTATTGACCCTCGCCAAAGTGACCAACAAGTCCGCAGCACCGTGCTGTTACCACACGGGTTGGGCAAGACCGTTCGCATCCTCGTTTTTGCCGAGGGTGAGGCTGTCCAAATCGCTAAGGATGCGGGTGCCGATATTATTGCCGACGACGAGATCATCGCCCAGATTGAGCGTGATGGTTGGGTAGAATTTGACACTGCCATCGCCATTCCTGCTGTTATGCGTAAGATTGGTAAGCTCGGTAAGGTGTTGGGTCGTCGTAATTTGATGCCCAGTCCCAAATCGGGTACGGTGGTTGCACCGGAAGATCTCACCAATGCCATTCGGGAAGCCCGCGCTGGTAAGCTGGCCTATCGTAACGATAAGACTGGCAACATCCATGCGCCTTTCGGCAAGGTTCGCTTTGAACAACAGCAATTGGTCGAAAATTTGGGCGCATTAATGGATTCGCTACGCCGCAACAAACCCGCCAGCGCCAAAGGCATCTATCTGAAGCGCTTGGTTGTCACCAGCACGATGGGCCCCGGTGTACGGGTTGACCCCAATCTCGCTCTGGCAATGGGCCTCACGGTCGCTTCCTGAGCCTAGCGCCACAAAATATGAATTCAACATGGGGCGGGTCGAAAGATTCGCCCTATTTGTTTGGGCAGATGTTTTTCGGGTTATAATGCAACTATGATATCCACTAGCGAAAGCACCCCCGTCCAAAATGCTCGTCCCCGACGTTTTTCTCGCCGCTATTGGCTGCGGATGTTTCGATTGTTAATGCTGCCTGTTGTTTTGCTAGCAATATTGCTGCCGCTGCTGGCAGGGGCTGTCCCAACTTATGCTATTTTGCATGGTGAATGTCGAGATAATGGTACGCGCCCAGACGCCTTTGGACATCAGTGGGAAGCTATTACTATCAATGGCAGTGTAGGCGGCAAATTCGACGCCTATTTGGTAGCAGGCACGAATGGTGCAACGATCATTATCCCGCCTGCCCATCGAGGTGGACTCAATAATCGTCTTGAAGAAGCGGATGTGTTGATTCGACACGGCTACAGCGTGCTGGGGTTTGAATCGCGGCGGTGTGCGAATATGGGTTCATTGAGTTTGGGATATGAGGAAGTCAGCGAAGTCGGCGATGCTTTGCAGTATTTACAAGCCCGCCCGGATATTGACTCTAACAAAATTGGCATTTTAGGGTTTTCATCCGCCGGGGCTACCTCGATTATGGCGGCGGCGCGATACCCTGAAATCAAGGCGGTGGTTGCTGAAGGGGGTTACGCTGACATGGGTGGTTTGGTTGATGGGGATGCCAAACTGCGCTATCCTGAATCGCTCATTCGGCTGGCTATTCGTTATACCTATCGGGCGGTAACCGGGAATAATATTGAAAAGCTCAGCCCGTTGGATGCTATAGATAATATCTATCCGCGCCCGATTCTGCTCATTTATGGCACAGACGAACCATCCCTTGCGGGGGCCTATGACCAACAAAAAGCCGCCGGGGATAATGCCGATTTGTGGGTAGTGGTAGGCGCGAATCATGGTGGGTATTTGTCCACCGAACCGGAAGAATATGAACGGCGGGTAATCGAATTTTTGGATCGGGCACTTCTGCAACCTGAATGACACCCTTTAACCAAGATTATCTTCATCAAGTTTCGGATTTGATCGCTGAACGCACGGGCCTTAATACCTATGAGCATCGGCGCGAACGGCTCATTGAGATACTCCAACTGCACCCCGAAGCGCTGGTTTATCCAGCCAGTTTTTTGGAGCGATTGTGGTTGCTGCCCGATGACCACGCCCTTTGGCAGGCGCTTTTGGCGGAACTCACCATCGGCGAAACGTATTTCATGCGGGATGAAGCCCAAATTGCTGCCCTACGTGATGAAATCTTGCCGTCCATCATCCAAGATAAACGCCGCCAACGTAGCTATACCCTCAACTTTTGGAGTGCCGGATGTGCTACAGGCGAAGAACCCTATAGCCTAGCGATTTTGCTGACCGAACTGCTGCCGGACATAGACCGTTGGCATATCCAGATTATTGGCACAGACATCAATGAGGCGGCCCTCGAAATTGCGCGGGTAGGTCGCTATCGGGAATGGTCATTGCGTGGCACATCACCAAGCCTGCGCCAGCGATTTTTTACCCCACTCGAGCAGCATGAACCCCCGAACTATACCCTGCCGATATTCGAAGTTCGGCCTGAACTGAAACGGCTTGTCGGTTTTCAACACGGCAATTTGTTGGGCGACGCGCTTTTCCCGACACAGCAAGATGTAGTGTTGTGCCGCAATGTCCTGATGTATTTCACCCAAGAACAGCGCGAAAAAATGGAACAGCGATTATTGCAGGCGGTTCGGGCGGGGGGATGGCTGTTGTTAAGCCCGGCTGAATTTTTATCACAGACACGCCCGCACTACGGCACTCGCTACTTTGATGGGGCATTGGCGCATCATAAAAACATGGATGGGGCGAATCTCGCTAAACGTTATGTGATGAACTTTGCCCAGTTTGTTCCCCAAACAACGATTGACCCCAAACTGACGACCCAAGAGATTGAGAATCGTTATCGGGTAGCGGTGACGGCGATGCAGACCGGACGCTTGGAAATTGCGATGCGACTGGCTCAACAAGCCCTTGAAGACCGTCCCCATTCACCAGCAGTGCATACCCTCATGGGCAGTATTCTGGCGAGTTGGGGGGAGGCGGATCGTGCCCATACCCATCTCAAGCAGGCGTTGGAAATGGATACGCTTTATGCCGATGCGCACTATTTGATGGGTTTGATGCAATTAGAGGCGGGCGATTACTCCTCAGCAAGGGCATCCTTACGGGCCGCCATTTACTGCCGACCCGATTTTCCATTGGCTCATTTGGTTAGCGGGGACTTGTTTAAGTCGGAAGGTGATTTGCCCCGTGCTGCTCACGCATGGGATACTGCGCGACGTTTTGCCGCTGTTTTGCCCGCTACGATACCCTTAAGTGATGTCGCCGATGTCACCGCCGAGCAGTTGATCCGCTTAGTGGAAAACCGCCTGAACACCTCCGATTGAGTTGCCACGTCCATTCGCAATTGCCTGCAATGCCAGCCTATGTTAAGATGCGCCATAGGGATAATTGTTTGTTTAAGGAACTCGGTTTATGACACGTCGGGCATTGGGCGGATTTGTCTTAATCAATATTGTAGTGTCGGTCGTGGCGGCTTTGCTCATCATCACCATCGCCTCCCCTTCGGATGATGGTAATGAACAGCCTCAAGTGACAAGGCGCGTGGTGGTCTATACTGCCACAACGCAACCCGGCGTATTGCCTCCGGCGGCGTTGGAGGGGACAATTTTTGCCCTCAACTCCACGATTCAGGCACTTGAATCGCAGATTGGCAATGGCGGGCCAATTTTGCCGCCGAATAATGGGGGACAGGAAACCCCACAGCCGAATACTGACAATGTGCCATCGGGTGTCCCTACCTTGAATCCAACTTTAGTGGCACTGGCAACGATTCCTAATTTAAATCTGACTACACCCGGCGCACCTGACCAAACCACAGGGGGTGATCAACCCACGCCTGCCGATGGTTGCCAGCGGTATGTTGTTGTCCCCGGCGATTCGTGCAGTGCCATTGCTGACCGTTTTGACGTAAGCGTAGATGATTTGATTCAAATCAATGGCCTTTCGGAAGCCTGCCCGCTAAATGTGGATGATGTGCTGCGTATCCCCGGTGAAGGTTGCAAGCCGCCAGAAGCACCTACTGGAACACCGACCGCCACCAATACACCGTTTGTTTTTGGCACGTTTTCCGTCACCAATACCCCCGCACCAACAGCTACTGAAGCGGATGTGCAGATTTTGCAGATTCTTAATGCAGGTGTGACCTCTAGCGAACAGGTAGATATTCAAAATACCGGCGATGCGGTGGTCAGTTTGCAGGGCTGGACACTGACTGACAGCGAAGATAATGTATTTACCTTCCCTGATCTGCTGCTGCAATCTGGTCAAATTATCCGCATTTTTACCCGTGTCGGGCAAAATACCCCTGCTGCCTTGTATTGGAATTTGACAACGGCGGTCTGGACAACAGGTGAATTGGCAACCCTCACCGATGGCTCAGGCCAAACCCAATCTACTTTTACCGTTGGCGGGCAAGCCATCAACTTTGGCAATTGAGACTGATGAGAAGGCTGTAAGTATCCTTTTGGGCCTTGCCGTCTATCCTGACATATGGGTACAGTTCGGCTGTTAAGGCTTAATCAAAAGGAGACAACTTATGCCGCTGCTCAAAGTAGAGGGTCAAGTATTTGAAGTGGAAGACGGTAAACGGTTGATTTTGGCATTGGAGGACAGCGGCCTTGATGTGATGCATCGCTGTGGTGGTTTTGCCAAATGTACGACCTGTCGCGTCAAGTTTATTGAAGGCGAACCACTTCATATGACCCAAGCCGAACTTGACCGCCTCAAAAACACGCCCGATTTGTTCGGTCAGACACGCCTCGCCTGTCAGATTGTGTGCGATCAGGATATGACGGTTGAGCCTGTCATCCGTTTGTCGAATGCGGACGTCAAATCACCCGGCGCTCGACCTGAGAAAGAAATCACCCCCAAGCCTGTTTGGATTGACCGCCCCTATTAAACCCATGACCACCCTTAGCCCGCGCACTGTTCAAACCCTGCCAGAAGATTATCAGGAAGCTGATTTTCTACATTTAACCTCGACCAAAAATATCGTGTGGTTGAATCTGGCCTCGTTTGTGCCGCTAGTCATTGCGGGGGCGTTTTTGTGGGGCTGGATGATTTTTTATCATGGCATATTGGGCGCTCCATTGGCGTTAGATTGGCCTCGTGGTGGTATCAGCATTGTTGTTGGCCTATTTCTGATGCTGGGTATGGTGGTGCTGCATGAACTCCTGCACGGCCTCGCTATCCAGTTTTATGGTCATCGGGCACGCTATGGCATGAAGCTGCACAAGGGAGTTGTCTATGCTACCGCTGAAGGTAGTTTGTTCTGGCGCGATCAATATATTGGGGTATGCCTTGCACCGTTGATTGGCATTACCTTGCTGGTGGTGTTCGGCAGTCTGTTCGTCTCACAGACCCTCGGCTTGTGGTTGATGCTGGTCGGTGCAATGAACGCAGCCGGGGCAATTGGTGATCTCTGGATGGTCAAAGTTGCCCTACATTATCCTCGCCATGCTCTCATTCGGGATGAGGCCGACGGAATGCGTATCTTTGCGCCTGAATCTGCACCCCCGCCTTTGTGATATAATTTTGACTTACGTAAAGACATAACACTGGGATATCAATTGCATGGAAGCGATTATCACCCTGATTTTGGTTGGCATCTTGCTGGCACTCACCGTCGCGGCGAACATGGCCCTACGTGAACGTGAACGCACCCTGCATTACCTTGTGGTGGTTGCGCTGGCCCTATTGAATGCCATCATTGCGATTTTCGGTGTACTGTATCTGGTCATTGGCATCGCACCGGATTTTGCCGAAGCTGCGCTAGAAACCGATATAGATCAAGGCTATGCGCTGTTGGGTGGGGTGCTGCTGATTATCACCGGCATACTCGCATCTGTGTTATTGGTTGACCGAGTACGAGTCGCCATCGCCGGGTGGTTTCCACGTCTGCGCCAACCCGAACAATTTGTCTCGACGATGCCCGCCGCTAGTCCTTTTAATGGACTCATCATGAGCTCGGATGGTAGTATCATTCGGACACCTCCAACCCTGCCGGAGCAGCCAAGCGGAGTCGTCTATCGGGGGGAACTGCGTGGCTTTGATCCTCATAACACTGTGCATATGCTGGCGATGATTTTTTGCATCTACCTGATTGGGAGTCAGACCGCTGGTTTTGCGCTGAATGGGGGGATGGAAGGTTATGCGGAAAATGCCGGGGTGACGTGGGGTAACCTCATACTAAACTTCATTCCCATGATTTTGATCCCTTTCTTTGGCGCGGGTTTGCTTTTGCGTCGAAATTTAGGCGAAGTGTTAGAACGTTTGGGTTTTCAGCGCTTGACCCTTGAATCTATTGGCGTCGGTATCGGGGTGGCGTTTGCGGCCTATATGTTTGCTCTCGTAGTCTCGATAATCTGGTCTTTGCTGCTGCCTGCTGATGTAATTAAGGAGCAGACCGAAGCTAGCAACGCGATTGCTGAGAGTATTGATACGATTTGGCTGGTTTTGGCGGTGGCTTTTACTTCGTCAGTGGGCGAAGAAATCGCATTTCGGGGAGCACTCCAACCGATATTTGGTTACTGGTGGACTGCTATCCTTTTTACCTTTGTCCATATACAATACAGTCTGACACCCGCCACAATGATTATTTTTGGTGTCGCATTAGCATTGGGGTGGATACGCCGTCGTTATAATCTCTATGCTGCCATTACCACCCATTTTCTGTACAATTTTGTGCAATTGTTACTGGCATTGCTTTTTGGGTAATAGTTCTAGGGTTGAATTGCAGCGACTCTTTAACTGAGTATACTAGAACTACGCTTGACCACCACAGGGGATAGAGAGTTGTATGCGTAACATGGGGATGTCTTCATCCGACGAGGCCGCCAATCTAGAAGACCTTTTACAGCTTGCCATCACCCAAGCACGACAAGGCAATAAACAAGGGGCACGAGTGCTATTGGGACAGGTTCTGGCTGCCGATAAACACAATGACCGGGCATGGTTGTGGATGGCCTATACCAGCACGAACGATATTGACCGCCGCCGCTATCTCCGCACCGTGCTGCAACTCAATCCGACTAATAAGGCTGCCCGTCAAGCACTGGATAAAATGCAGCATCAGCGCCAAAAATCGGAGGCGCGTACCCGGCAGTTTGGTATTTTGGTGCTGGCAATTTTGGTGTTTATCATTGCGGCAGCTTGTTTGATTGTGATAGTAGCTCGCTAATTTAATCAGCTATGCGACGAGGGGCAGGATAAAATCTTGGATCCCGAAGAGATCAAAGCACTTTTAAAGGCAGGTATTGACGCGGCGCGAAATAATAACATGATTATCGCCCGCAGTATATTTCAGCAGGTCATAGATGCTGATCCGCGCAACGAATTGGCATGGATGTGGCTGGCACAGGTGTCGGATAACACCGAACATCGGCGTCAGGCGCTAGAAGAAGTCCTATCCATTAACCCAAACAACGAAAAAGCACGTTTGGCGATGGATAAGCTGCAAATGGGAACAAGCACCCTTCGTCCTGCCAGCACACCGCCATCCCGCACTGGCGAGCCTGCTGTGCGACGCCCTGCGAGTACCCCGCCTACTGCGGATACCCCAGAGGGAGTCCCGAATTATCTTCGACCAGTTCAACGGCACGAACTACCCGGCGATATCTGGGCCAATTCGCGACGTGAAAATAATCGGCTGGGGTTTTGGCTGACCGGCGCGGTGGCAGTGGCGATGATTGGCCTAGCAGTGGCGCTTATTATTTTGCGTGCCACAGGTGATGACGAAGCAACCGGGCCAACCGACACGCCTACACCTGTCATCATCTTTAGCCCAACCGCGACCATTCCAACCGCAACCCCCACACAGGGGCGGATTGTGCCACCCATCACCGTAACGGCTGGCCCAAATATTCTGCCGCCGACATGGACGCCTTCACCGACGTGGACACCACTGCCCTCACCGACATGGACCCCGCAGCCACCCGGGTTAGGTCTCTATACGATTGTTTATGCAGGCAATGAAACGGCGGGTGATCCGTTTGTCCTTTACAGCATCAGCGCGGATGGTACACAACTTCAGAATATACGGATCAGTGTGTCATCTTTTGAAAGCGCCCCAGTTGATGAAGCTCCAACTGAAGTCCCTACCGAAGAAGGTGAGTCTTCTGATGAGGAGACACCTACCGAAGTGCCCACTGAAGCGCCCGAAGTGTCGGGAGAAGTCGAAATCCTCGACCCGGCTTTGTCGCCAGATGGGACGCAGTTGGTCTTTACTGTCCAAATCGGGGGGATTCAGGAATTGTTCCTGATGGATTACCCCAATGGCACGCCACGCCAATTGACCCGTCTAGGGGGGGAACAGACGAATGGTACTTCTTGGTCACCGGACGGCGTCTCAATCTTGTTCGCTTCGAATGCCGGTGGGGACTTTGATATTTATCTGCTAGATGTCACAAAGTCCGACGATCCCTTCAATTGGACAAATAATGAGGAATTTGATGATCGTGATCCCGCATGGTCACCAGACGCTAAGGCCTTTGCTTTTGCCTCGGATCGTGCAGCTAAGGGTATGGGTCAGCTCCAAATCTTTGTAACCCCACTACAGGGTGGTGAGGTTTGTCAGATGACACATTCCACAAACAGCAGTTTTTCCCCAGCGTGGTCACCGGATGGCACACGGATTGCTTTTATCACCAACCGTAATACAGACAACGACCTTTTTGTGATGCGTTCAGATGGCGCGACCGAACGAGTGCTATCGGTTAACGATGGTGACGCGGAAGACCGTGATCCGGCATGGTCGCCCGATGGCTTGTGGCTTGTGATCAGCTCCAATCGCGAAGATAGTGACACGTCGAACTTGTGGCTGGCGTCACCCGATGGTAAAACATGGCAGCGTGTTTCGGAAAGTACCGGGGAAGCTCGTGACGCACAATGGTTGACTAATTCGTTAGCCGTTGGGCCGGCCCCAGATTTTGAATTCAATTGTGCTAGATAATTTGGTAAACAAAGTGAGGGTTACAGGGTGGATCAACAATCGCCCAATTCCCAAATCGAGAATTTGATACGCGACGGTATTGCACAGGCACGGGCTGGTGACAAAGTTACAGCCCGTACTCTCCTTCAAAGAGCTGTCGAGCTAGATGAATACAGCGAACGGGCGTGGTTTTGGCTTGCCAGTGTCGTCGAAACCGATGATGAACGGCGTACCTGTTTGCACAATGTAGTGCTGATTAACCCGAACAATACGCGTGCACAGGAAATGTTGGATCGGATGGATGAGGCCAGCAGTGGCAAACCCGCTCCTAAGCCGCCTGTTAATCCGCGTAAAGCGATGATCGCGGCAGTGGTGGCGCTGGTTATTATCTTTCTGGCATGTATCATCTTTTTGGTGTTTTCTGGTGGTGATGGCGAAGAAGAAGCCCAAGCCACACCGTCAGTGACGCCAACTGCGAGTGATACCCCAACTGGAACACCGACGGCGACGGCAACCATTATCCCCACCGTTGACCCACGTAGCCTGCCGCCGACATGGACTCCTAGTCCTGAATTTTCACCGACGCCGGATTTGGTTGAATCTATCCCAACGCCGCCTGCAGATATTCTAGGCAGAATCATCATGCGATCTGGCAATGAAGCCTTAGATCGGGAAAACCAGCCCATCGTCTTTGTCAATGTTGCCGATTTAAGCCGGGTTTCAGCTTCAGCCGAGGGGGTACGTGGACGAAATCCATCGGTGTCCGCCGACGGCACACGATACGTGTTTATTCAATACCTTTCGGGTACACAGGACATCGCGCTGACAGTTTCTAATTTGAACGGCACAGAAACCCGCACCGTTAGCCAGTATTGGGGCGGGGCAAGCCGACTGATTTTTGACCAAGATATGCCGGCATGGTCGCCAGTCGGGCCACAAATTGCCTTTATTGGCAAGGAAAGTGGTACCCGGTCTTCTGACTTGTATGTGGTTACGATTGGGGATACAGCCCCAGTTGAGGGCGGCAATCCTGAACTCTTACGGCGGTTAACCGAGGATGATTCGGAAGAGTCATGGCCCGCGTGGTCGCCGGATGGCTCTAGAATTGTTTATGTCGCCGATTTTGTGGATGAGACGGCGGTAGACCTCAATGGCATTGACTTGTTTATAATCAATGTTGGGGACGGCTCAATCATTCGTGTGACGTCAGATGTGGACGCATTAGTCGAAACCCAGCCCGATTGGAGTCCTGATGGAACCAAGATTGTGTTTAGCGGGACAGTAGCGGGTTCCAATACCAGCGATATTTATATCGTCCCACTCGACGGGTCGGCCCCGCCGTCGGTGCTGGTGGATTTTGGCCCACATGATACCCAACCGCGCTGGTCGCCCGATGGACGCTATATCGTGTTTAATTCCGATATTTTGGGTGGCATTGGTACGGATGTCTATATTTATGATACAGAGACCGAAACTACCTATGCCGTGACCAACGATATACGCAGTCAAGATGAAGCCAACGATTGGGTACGTTAGCCGATGAATGATTTGTCTAACGAAGAGCGTGAAGAATTTATCCGGCTGTGTCAGGCTGCCCACGCCGCAACGGTTGCCGGCAGAAACTATGATGCCCATGCGTATTTTCGTGAGGCCATCAAGATTTTTCCGCTAAGTACCAATGTGTGGCTGTGGCTTGCAAAAGTAGTGGATACAGAAGATGACCGCCGCGTCGCGCTCGAAAACGTGTTGGCGATTGATCCCAATCATAAAGAAGCCCAGCGACGGTTGGCAGAAATCAGCCGACGCGCTCCATAATTGCTAGAGTGATGTAGGGCAGTATAATGTTCAATAATGGCACACTGGTACATGATAGTATTCAACGTATTCATCAGCTAAGCCGCGAAGCAATTCAACTGGCTGAAAATCTTCGCCAACAAGAGCGCCAACTCCGTAAACAGGGGATGGCTCTCCCCGCAGGCTCATTGCAAAAACTTGAAGCCATCCATGTTGATCTTGAAGGGTTGGCCCAAAAAATTCAGGAACAGCAGACCGAACTCAGCCAATTGCGAATGTTGGCGAACACGACTGAATTTATCAATTCCAGCCTCGACCTTAATGAAGTGCTTAACGGTGTGATGGATCGCGTGATTCAGCTAGTAGGTGCTGAACGCGGCTATATCATGCTGCAAAATCGAGTGACCAACGAAATGGAAATTGTGGTCAACCGCAAACTTGACCCGACATCCAGCCAAGACGAAGAATTTATTTTTAGCCGAACGATCGTGGAGAATGTAGCGCGAACCGGTGAGGCGATTGTCACGACTAATGCTCAAGAGGACTCTCGTTTTAAGGAACAAGAGAGTATTATCAGCCTCGCCCTGCGCAGCATTATTTGTGTGCCGCTGATTTTCAGAGATCGGGTTTTAGGCACAATCTATTGTGATAACCGTATCAAAGACGGCCTATTTGGTAAACGTGAACGCCGCCTGTTGAACGCTTTTGGTGACCAAGCGGCGATTGCTATCGAAAATGCCCAGTTATTTGAACAAATTCAGCAGGCCCTGCACGAAATTACGGCGATTCAGGTGCTTCTTGATAATATTTTGGCCTCTATCGTCAGTGGGGTGATGACGATTGATGGGCAGGATGTCATTACGAGCTATAACTTTGCCTCCGAAACCATTTTTGGTCTACCCGCCGACAGTGCCCTAAATCAACGCTTCGATACCAAACTGCCGGAGATTTATGAACAGATTCAGCGTGAGGCGCAGTTGGTTCGCAGCTTATCCGAGAACTTGACGGTTGAAGCCACCCCGACCCTTGATCAACGTGGCCCACTCTCATTAAGTTTCAAACTCAGCCCTTTTAAGGACGCCGAACGCATTACGCAGGGTGTCGCTATTGTGGTAGATGACATCACCGAGTTGAAAAAACGTGATGCGACACTGGCTGCGGTGCGTCGGTATCTGCCGCCTGCGATGGTTGATAATATTCGCAGTATTGAACGGCTGGCATTAGGTGGTGAACGCCGTATGGTGACCGTTTTGTTTGTGGAGGTGCGTTCGTTTGATACCTTCCCGGAAGCCATGCCGCCACGTGATGTGATGGAACTGCTCAATACCTATCTCACCATTAGTTCCGAAGCTATTCATCACCACGCGGGACTGATTGATAAATTCATGGGTAGTGACATCATGGCCCTGTTTAATACCCAGTTGAATCCATCTGACCAACATGCTTGGGATGCCCTGTCAGCAGCGATGCGGATGGCCGCCGATTTACGGGCACTCGCTGCGTATGGCGATATGACGAGTGAGGGTAAGGCCTATTTTCGCATCGGGATTCATTCGGGGGAGGCCACATTGGGCAATGTTGGCAGCACAGATCGCCGCGAGTTTACGGCGATTGGCGACACGGTCAATCTTGCCAAGCGGTTACAGGAAAATGCCGTCTATGGTCAATTAATTGTTAGCCGCGAAACATTGGCCCTATGCCAATCCCAGTTGAACCAAACCGACTGGATTGGTTATAAAGAATTAGAACCCTTAAAAGTAAAAGGTCGGGTGCAGCCCGCCTATATTTACGAAGTTATTGACACGGCGGAAATTGGTGCATGACACTCATTACCCAACAGATTGACAATCTGACCACTGAAATCATGCGGCTAAATTATATGGCGCAAGATGTCAGCCATATGTTGCAGGAACAGTCCAATCTGCTTCGGATCCGCAATATGAGCCTACCTGCGCCGCTATTGGAATCAACGCAGGGGTTTAGCGAAGCTGTTAAAATGTTATCTGAGCAGTTGGCCTCGGAACAGGTCGAGTTGGCCCAATTACGTGCCCTTGCCCATACGGGGGGCTTGATTAACTCCTCACTCGATATTGATACCGTGCTGCGCCGTGCGATGGATACTGTGATCGGCCTCACCGGGGCAGTACACGGCTATGTGATGCTGCTTGACCAGAATACGAGTGAAACCGAAAAAGTCATCAGCGTTAATTTGGAAGACGGGTCTACCGATGAAGCCGAACTCATGATTAGCCGCACCATCGTGGATGAGGTCATGCGAACTCGTCAGCCCATTTTGACCACTGATGTGCAAGATGACGAACGGTTTCAGCTCACCGACAGCGTGTTGAAATATGACCTGCGCAGCATTCTGTGCGTACCGATTATCTACCGCGACCAGCTTTCCGGCGTGGTCTATGCCGATAATCGCATTCGTGAAGGGCTGTTTGGCGAGAGTGAACTCAATTTGCTGGTGGCCTTTGCGAATCAAGCCGCTATCGCCATCCAGAATGCCCGTTTGTTTGAACGTGTGAAGGCACGGCTGTCAGAAGTCACCGCGATTCGTCAATTCTTGGACAGCATTTTTGCCTCTATTGCGAGTGCGGTCATTACCACCGACGCCAATGGCAATATTCGCACCTGTTCCCCTGTCGCTGAACAAATATTGGGGGTAAAGGCTACCGAGTGTATCGGTCAGTCCGTCATGCAAGTTTTGCCCGCGCTGTATGAGGGGTTTGAGAATGTCTTGGTAGAGGTGCAACAGCAGGGCCATCAGGAAATTATCGAGGTCAACACTGTTTTGGCGCATCGCGGCCCGACTAGCCTGAGCCTCAAATTAAGCCCCCTGCGCGGCGAACAAAATGAAACGCAGGGTGTGGCGATTGTGCTGGATGATTTGACCGCCATCAAAGAACGCGACGAAACGATCAATGTGATTCGTACCTATTTGCCCCCCGCGATGGTACGAAATATTCAAAGTATCGAAAGTTTGGGCCTCAGTGGTGATGAGCGTGAGATTACGGTCATTTTTGCCGATGTGCGCGGTTTTACGACCTTTAGTGAACGCCTTGCCCCCGAAGAATTGATGCAGATCATCAACCAATATTTGTCAGCAGGTAGCTCTGCCATCCAGTTATTGGAGGGCATCATTGATAAATACATGGGGGATGCGATCGTTGGTTTGTATAACACCCAGCTAAACCCTCAAACCGATGACCACGCACTGCGGGCGGTTCGGGCCGCGATTGCCCTTGTAAACGATGTTCAAGCCCTGCATGAAGTTATGCCACCCGAACAACGCCTATTCTATGGGATTGGTATCCATACTGGGACGGCCATTGTAGGCAACGTAGGTAGCCCCAGTCGCAAAGAATTTACGGCACTAGGGTATGCAGTGACCTTTGCCAAGAAATTGCAGGAAATTGCCCAACCGGGTGAGATTATTATCAGCGAGGAAACCTATCAGGCCGTCAGGGATCATGTCGTCGCGCAGGCCACCGAACGCCGACTGCGCGGTGATAATACACCGGTGATGGTCTATCAGTTGACCGATATACGCTAACCGCCTAGTTTATATCCAACATCGCATAGAGCATGACGCCAGCCGCCACCGAGAGATTGAGCGAACTGACTTGCCCCACCATTGGTAATCGCACCAATTGATGGCAGATGGCGATTTGTTCCGCCGTCAGCCCTTCACGCTCGCTCCCCATCAGCAAAATGAGTGGTTTGGGATAGTCGGCGACAGTCCGATAGTCCACGCTACCGTGTGCCGATGTACCCACGATATGATAGCCATGCTGATCGGCCCATTTTACAAAGTCGTTGAACGATGTTTGGACGATAGGGTGCCAAAAACTCGCTCCCATGCTGGCCCGAATCGCGGTGGGGTGATAGGCGTCCGTGCTGCTTTCCAATAACACTAGGCCGTTCGCACCAACTGCGTTAATGGTTCGCAAAATAGTGCCAACATTGCCGGGGTCTTGCGGTGCGACGAGAGCTACCCCCCATGCAAAATTGACAGGGTTTAGATCGGTCAAGGTGGTTTCTGGCTGATGCACCACCGCCAGAATCCCCTGCGGCCCTTCGCGTGAGGCCAGCGATTCAAAAACATCGGTGCTGACGGGGTAACATGGGATGCCGTGCTGAGTTTGCTGCCGAATGAGGTCTAATGCAAATTCGCTAACCAGCAAATCAGGGGCGTAACAGATATAGTCGAGGTCAGCATGGGCGGCTACTGCATCCCCCACATGCCGAATCCCTTCCACCACAAACAGATGCGCCGCTTCACGCTCTTTGCGATTTTGCAGGGCGCGGACTTGTTTGATTCTGGGGTTGGTGCGGCTGGTGATTAGGTCGTATTTCGCCATGATGGTTTAATGAACGCAAAAAGCCCCGTAGTGGGGCTTAGGGGCAAACCCGGTAAACAAAGGTTATTTTTGTTTTTGCGCTTGCAGTTCATTGAGATGATGCATCAATCGGCTCTTACGACGAGCAGCATTGTTTTTGTGCAGCATCCCTTTGGTCACAGCTTTATCAAGAATCTGAATCGCTTGGCGTGTCTGTGCAATCGCTTCTTCAAGGTTGCCCGAGCTAATTGTGGTACGCGCCTGCTTCAATTCTGTGCGGGTGCGTGACCGATAAATGCGGTTCCGCTCACGCTTACGCTCCGCACTACGGATGCGTTTCTGTGAGGATTTCGTGTTTGCCACCGTTAATCTCCGAAAAATTGCCTGTCTGTTTGAATACAAGAGCAGCATTGTAGCAGAGCATCGCTGGCATGTCCAGAAGGTTTTCCCAGCCCGCTCAAGCCGGATTTAAGAAACTTTTACGTTGAATTTGTCTTTCTGATCATCCATTTGCTTGCAGTTTTCCTCATCAGGCGCTTAAATACAGGCTATAAAAATTCTTGTAATTGGGGAATCTCGTTATTGATGGAAAACTCATCTGGCAATAAGTCATCTCAGCGCGAATTGACTATCGGCTATTTTAAGCGACGTCTGCGCGAATCGGCCCTAGCCTATCTTTTGGTGGCGCCGGCCTTTATCATCACGCTCATTTTTGGTATCTATCCTGTCATCTCAGCGACATGGGAAAGTCTGAAATTTGGACGCCCCATCACCAATAGTTATGTTGGACTGGATAATTACGTCAAAGGGATTGGCAGCCTCATCTATATCGTCTTGATGCTGCTGGCTGTTGTCTTTTGTTATATGGCCTCCAAGGCATGGAATCGCACCCGTAACCATCAGCGTGAGCATCCTCAAGACAATCTGCTGCTCTATCTGGTAATCAGTTTTGTCTTTGCCATCGCCATCATCTGGTTGGTTTTTCTCGGCATTACCGAGTATTTCAAATTTGGCCCAATGATGGTGGGGATTGTTTTTGTGGTGATCAGCCTAGGCGGTTATGCCTTTTTGCGAAACCGTACCGAGGGTCGAGTCGGCAACTACATTGGCAATACGTTGCTGCTGATGGTGTTGACAGTGCTGGCGGTTTTGATTGTGCGTTATGCCTATGACGAGATGGAAGCAGACGTTCAAGAATCACGCGACCTAGCCCATCGGCTTTTTACCACTGAAGTCGCCAATGCGGTTCCTGATTTGCCAATTGAAGGGGCGCGTTTGGTCAACGTTTCGCTGGATGGGGATGTCCCGCTGAAGGCTGAAATTGGGAATACAACCTACGAGGCTTTCCTGTCGCCACAAGCCTATCAGAATGTAGGCGTAGATAGTTTTACCAACAGCAATATCACCTTTGTCAACAACCAGAAAGTGCAGATCTTACTTCCCCTGACAATCGGGTTGGGTTTTCAACCTGCGTCCTATACTACCGAAGCCACTGTTCAACTCGATACGAATAATCTCTTGGGGACGACCGAATCGCTTGACGCCACCATTCTTTTGAGTGAAAACACGGAAGTCTTAGCCCCCTTCGATTTGTATCAGGCCCAAGATGTAGGGTTGGCACTGATTACCCGAAACGGCTATACCCCACCGATTAGTCATCCTCTCCTCATGGCCTTTATCATCGTCGTCGCCATCGGATTGATTGTTTTGATTGGCAGCTACCGTGAAAAAACGTTGGAAGATGCCCCACTCTACGGGTGGTCAGGTCTGCTCCGTGTGGTGCTTAGCCTATTGGTGCTGGGCCTATTTATTTACCTCCTGATGACCATCCAGCTTTATCGAGAAACGGCACACGGATTCGATAATCTTTCCAATCAGCAGTTTAGTGCCTCCTATGAATATGCGTTGGGTGTTCCTCCAAGGGCTACTCTCCGTGCCGACGATTTGGCGGCTCAGATATTATTTGTCCCGCAGCTTATTTTGATTGGGACAGGCATGTTTTTGATTGGTGTCGCCTATCTGGTTTGGAAAGATGCTCAAAAACGCGACACGAGTTTTGGCCTGATGGGTATGCTGTTATTAGCCATGCTGTTGATGGTCGGGGGATGGCTGTGTATCAGCGAACTACCCGGCACGATTATGCGGGCAGGCGCACCGGCCCAAGAAGTGCGTGATGCATTGGTGCGTACCGTCATTTATAGTATGCTCAGTGTTCCAACTCAATTAGTGTTTGGCCTGCTGCTGGCTTACTTGATGTTTTATGAGATTAATCTGGGCAAGGGTGTGTTTCGTCTAGTCTATTTTATGCCCTATATCGCGCCCCAAATCGCGACGGCTACCGTTTTTACGGTCATTTTTAGCCTCGACCCCGGTGGCCTTGCCAACAAATTCCTCGGCATTGTTGGGATTGAGCCGCAAAAATGGCTATTAGAACCTAATGGCCTGATTCGGGTCATCTTTAAAGAGATTTTTAATGGTGACCCTAATAAAATTCCATCTACGTTTGAAGGCCCAAGCATGGCCCTGACGACCGTGATTCTATTTAATGTTTGGGTCTATTCAGGTTACTATTCAGTCATCTTCCTTGCCGGTTTGGGGTCTATTCCGGGTGAGCTATATGAAGCGGCAAAGGTGGACGGCGCGGGCCGATGGTCTGCTTTCCGCAATATCACCGTTCCGTTGCTCTCGCCTGTGACCTTTTTCCTATCGCTGTTGGGAATTATTGGCACATTCAGCGCGTTCCAGAGCCTCTATGTGATGCGAAGCGGGGCTTTCGGTCAAGAAATTGACACCTTGACCATTCGTATCTTTGAGGTATTTTATAAACAAAACGACCCCGGTTATGCAACCGCACTTGCGTTTATCTTATTTATGGTGATTTTGATTCTCACCCTCATTCAAAACCAACTTTCGAAGGATCGGGTGTTCTATGGCTAGTACCACCTCGGCAGCTTCCACGACACCGCTTGCCGAAAAAGCTACTCCGGGCAAAAAGGCCGTTCCACAGCGCCCGCCGCTGCATTTGCCAATTGGAACCCTGTTTGCCTATTTGATGCTCACACTTGGCGCGGTTCTCTTTGTGATGCCGTTTTTGTGGATGATCTCGACTTCACTAATGACTATCAGTGAAGTCTCGCGGGGTGTTTTGGTAACACAATCCCGCCTAATAGGGGTCTATGAAGCAACTGACGACGAGTTAAGTCGCCCGCTGGGAGAATTTTTGATTCCAGAGGCCGAAACCGAATTTGACGGGGTCGCGGCGACATTGATTTATGATACCAGTCGCGAAGGTGCGGCAGTAGATGTTTATGTTGATGACCAGTACGTAGGTCAAATAGATACCTACAGCGATCAACCGCAGCTTGCTCAATCATTTTTGATAGACGGTTATCCCAACGTTACTGCTCTCAGCCAAGATTTGCGCGTGATGCTGCCTGAAGGCAACCATACTATCCGCCTGCTGCAAGATGAGCGTGCCAGTCGCGGGGATGTACTGGCGATTCGTGGGGTAAATGTCAAAAAGGCTGATGGAACAGAAGAAGTCATCCCGGCTTCGCTAGACTCCTTTGATATTGGGGTAGGCTATTGGGTGATGGAAATGGATGCTGACGGTAGTCCCATTCTCCAAGCCACCAATCTTGGCTTCCCAGAATATATGGAAACCTGTTGTCGGGGTTCCATTGAACGCACAGCGGCTCTGCAACGCACCCCGCAGGAGCAGTATATTAAGGAACGTCAAAATGGTGGCCTAGCGATCCTCAAAGTGAATTTGCCGTTTGGGTTGTATAAGGCCGATCTTATTTTGTCCGGTGGAATGTCGCATTACGTGAAGGTGTGGATTGATGAAAACTTTTCGGAATATTTTATCAATTCCACCATCATCACGCTGTTGACTGTGACGGGGCAAACGTTCTTTTCAATCCTCGCGGCCTACGCCTTTGCCCGCATGAACTGGCCCGGACGCAATTTGGTCTTTAGTATTTTCCTGATGACCCTGTTCATCCCCTCGGTGGTTGTACTGATTCCCCGCCTGCTCATTGTGACCTCCATCAGTCGTTGGTCAGTGGAAAATGTCGGCCCAATCTTTGACAGCATCGGTGATTTTAGCAATTCGCTGTTGGGTTTCAGGATTATCACTGCGGAAAGTGCCCGCTGGATGGATAACTGGCCTGCGCTGGTTGTGCCGTTTCTTGCCAGCACCTTTGGGATTTTCTTGCTGCGCCAATTTTTCATGCAGATTCCCACCGAACTTTTTGATGCGGCACAGATTGATGGGGCGGGCCATGTGCGATTCCTGTTCCAGATTGTCCTGCCGATCTCACGGGCTGCGATTACCACAGTCGTCTTGTTTACCTTTATTGCCACGTGGAACGCGCTAGACTGGCCTATTTTGGTCACCAGTACCGATGAATGGCGTCCGATCGCTTATGCACTTTACAGCTTCCGTGAGGAGGGTGGTTCACGGCCTAATCTGTTGATGGCGGGGGCGTTTATCGCGCTTTTCCCCGTGATGCTGATGTACTTTATGGCCCAAAAGCAATTTACCGAGGGGATTGCGACGACTGGTCTGAAGGGTTAGTGATAGAGGTTTAGAAAAACAGAGGGGCGAAACCATTTTTGGAATCGCCCTTTTTGATTTCATGGAGGTTAACCGAATTTCTTCGAGCGTGCCCCAAAGACATCGGCACTGAGCCGAATGCCGGCATGTTCAAAGCGTTCGGCAAATTTTGGACGCATCCCGGTTGATTCAAGTGTGCCGCCGCCTTCATGGCTGGGGCCTGTTCCGGTGTGACCGGGGGTTTTGTACACAAACACGTCTTGCAGGGTGACGTTTTGACCTTCCATCCCCTGAATTTCGCTGATTTGGGTGACTTTACGACTGCCATCCTTCAGACGGGCCTGCTGCACAAACACATCAATGGCGCTGGCAATCTGGCTACGTACAACCTGAATGGGCAAATCCATGCCTGCCATCAAACACAGGGTTTCCAGACGCGAGACCGCATCACGAGGGCTGTTGGAATGGACGGTGGTCAATGAACCGTCATGCCCGGTGTTCATGGCTTGAAGCATATCTAACGCCGCGCCGTCACGAATTTCACCGACGACAATCCGGTCAGGGCGCATACGTAGCGACCCCTTGACCAAATCGCGGATGGTCAACGCGCCTTCTTTAGTGCCTTGCACGTTCGGAATGGTTTCGAGCCGTACCACATGCCGCTGGGCCAATTGAAGTTCGGCGGAGTCCTCAATCGTGACGATACGTTCGTCTTCGGGGATGAACGAACTAATAACGTTTAAGAGGGTGGTTTTTCCAGAACCTGTACCACCTGAAACGACAATATTCAGGCGCACCTTTACACAGGCGGCAAGGAACATCGCCACGTCTTCGGTAAATGAACCAAAACCAACCAAGTCTTGCCAAGTCATGCGTTTTTCGGGAAATTTACGGATGGTGAGAGTTGTACCCTGCAAGGCCGAGGGCGGCATGATGATATGAACACGGCTGCCATCGGGTAGGCGGGCGTCTACCATCGCGCTTTTGCGGCTCAATTCACGCTGCATCGGGCGGACAATACGCTGGGCCGTCCACTGCACATGCTCATCGTCGTCGAAAACTACCTCGGTTTCGATCAACTTGCCCTTACGTTCCGCAAAGATAACTTCTGGGCCATTGACCATAATTTCGCTGACGCTCTTATCCCGTACCAGCGGCTCAATCGCCCCAAAGCCGAGCAAGTCGTATATGAGACCAGTTTCGAGGTCTTGATATTCCTGTGAACTTAATTGCAGATTGGCCCGCTGAACAAGGGTCTGAAGGCGGTCAGCGACCAGCTTGCAGTGTTCGGGGTTGGTGGATTCCAGTTTGTCCAGTTCGTCGGTGGTTGCCATCAATTTTGAACGCAGCATCTTGCGGAGTTCGGCAACACGTGGGGTAGTGCGGCGTTTGGTTGGTGGGCCATAACCGCTAGTATCATGCAGAAGTGCATCCGCTTTGTTGATTGGGCCAGCAGGTACAGCCGCTGTAAATGGCGACGCGGCGGGTGGTGGCGGTTCGTCTATCCCAAAAATTTCGTCCGGATCGAAATCTGGTTGTTCGCGGCGATCTTTTTTGGGTGGAGGGCCGGAAAGCTTGGAAAGTCGTGAACCCATGACATACCCTTACATAAATTTTGACTTGTTTTGACTGTTGTAGTGTATGGCGAATTTAACTTTATGACAAGTAGACGCGCCGATGGGTTGGCAGGATTCATGGAATATTAAGAGAGGGTTAGAAATATGGGGCGATAAAATATACTACCGCCCCAAGCCCAAAATTACACAGTATAGGCGCTACGCGAGTCTTCCATATAGGCCGTGTGCCCCTTGGAACCATCGGGCAAAACAATTCCCGGTTTAATGCGGGTTTCCATCAGTTTGCCGTCGCGCATTTCGTGGACGACATCAGCTTCTTGCATGACCTGCGGGTCGTGGCTGACAATTACCACTGTAATGCCGCGTTCGACAACCAAACGGCGCAGCAAATCTAGAATACGGCGGCCTGTGCGGGTATCCAATTGACCTGTTGGCTCATCGGCTAGGATGAGTTTGGGGTGGGCTGCCAGCGCACGGGCGATTGCGACACGCTGTTGTTCACCACCGGACAGTTCATAGGGGCGGTGTTTGGCGCGTTCGGCTAACCCGACCCACTCCAATGCTTCGCGCACCTGAGCGTCGCGTTCACGTGGCGATGCCCCCCGCATCCGTAAGGGAATACTCACATTTTCAAAGGCGCTTAACAAGGGCATAAGGCCGAAACTCTGGAATACGAAACCGATTTCGTGCAGACGCATATTTAAGCGTTCCGGCTCATTCATCGCGCTCAGATTGCGCCCCAAAATGTGAATATCGCCTCGTGTGGAGTCGTCTAGCCCTGCCACCAAATTAAGCAAGGTGGTTTTGCCCGACCCTGAACGCCCGACAATCGCGGACATGTAGTTGGGCCAAATATCCAAAGAAATACCATTCACCGCATGGATGTCTTCACCTTCGAGGTGATAGATTCGGTGTAAATTGTTGATGCTGATGGTGGGTTCAATCCCACTTGAATAACCATTGCTCATGAAATAGCTGCTCCAGTAATTTAGGCCTCGACAGTCGTTTCTTCTTCTTCAGTTTCTGCTGATTGGTGTTGTCCGTACACCCCAATATGGTCATCACGCAGTTTTAGGCGTACCCGATCTTCCAAGCTGAGGGTCTCGATATACGCCTCGGGCAGTTGGAGACGACCAGCGCGGTCAAGAATGGCGTATTCTTCGTCACTGACCAAAATGTCGCCATCACGACGGCGTAGGATTTCGGTCACGGTACGTCCGTCACGCATCCCGATAACCCGATCAACCCGATTAGCGACGCTCACATCGTGGGTGACGATGATGATGGTCACCCCATATTGATCTTTAAGGGTGTGCATGGTATTGAAGATGATGCTGGCCGCTTCGGTGTCAACTTCCCCCGTCGGTTCGTCGGCAAGGAGCAAACCGGGCCGATTTGCCATTGCTACCGCGATTGCCACGCGCTGTTGTTCACCACCCGAAAGGCGATCGGGGCGGTGATTGAGCCGTTCGCCGAGGCCCACCATTTCCAGTAGTTCTTGGGCACGCTTACGACGTTCGCGCCGCCCGACTTTTGCCAGCGCCATTGGCAGCTCAACGTTTTCACGGGCGGTCAGATAGGGGAGCAAGTTGCGGGCGGTCTGCTGCCACACAAAACCAACCTGTGTTCGCCGATATAGGGTTTGCTGCGGACGGGTCATTTCCAAAAGATTGTAGTCGCCTACCCAAACCTGTCCGGTGGTGGGGGTATCCAACGCA
Source organism: Anaerolineae bacterium (assembly GCA_041753455.1). Lineage (GTDB taxonomy): Bacteria > Chloroflexota > Anaerolineae > Aggregatilineales > J027 > CFX10. The sequence continues at coordinate 25,323 of JBGSUK010000002.1, forward strand.
CCGAGGATATTCATCAGGGTGGACTTGCCAGAGCCAGATGCCCCGACGAGTGCCAGCATTTCGCCTTTTTCCACTTCCAGATCAAGGCCGCGCAGCGCAACAACCTCAAGATCGGCGATTTTATAGATTTTTACGAGGTCATCACATTTGATATAGGGTTTCATTGAATACGTCCCTCTTTCCCCATGTTCGCTTTCTTTTATTCTTCACCCAAACGCAGCACTTGATTCACACTCATGCTCCGTAACCATGTCGCCGTTAAAGCCAACAGCACCGCGAATCCACCCACCAAACTGACCAACATCAGCACGACTTCCAGCGGCTTAAATTGAAGTGTTGCATTACCTGCCAAAACCAAGAATGGCAGCAGCAGATAGGCTAACCCTGCACCAAGCAGTGTGCCGATAATCAGCGCGGGTATGACCAGTGCCAGATTCTCAAACAACAGCAGACGCCAGATATTGTTGGTGTCCCAGCCCAGTGAGCGCAATACGCCAAACGTGAAAGAACGCTGTTTGGCCGTAACGATGATGTAAAAGGCAAAGTCGAGTAGGCTGAGGATGAGGCTAACAATGAACCCTACATACAACAACCCCGCGACGGCACTGGGTAGTGGTTCGCGCTGAATCTGCCCGAAGCGATCCCATGCAAAACGGGTCAGCGTTACGCCCTGTATTTGGCCGATTTCCTGTTTGAGCTTATCCGTCGGTTCGCGTTCTGGCAAATCGAGCCAGACTTGATTGGTATCAAAAAACGAGGATGGTCCACCTGTTTGTTGGTTCATCAAGGCCCGGGTCATGTCCAGTGGCACAATGATGAAGGGGGCTTCAATTGTGCCCTCTTTACGAACGGTGCGGGGGATGGTCGGGAATCCTTCATTGGTGACCCCCACGATGCGGAATCCAAACGGTACGGTGCCGGGGCCAACATCCACGTTAAGGTCACGTTCGCTACCGATTTCCAACGGCGGAATGCCGCGATTGGCTGAACCCTGACCTGTGCCACGAAACACATCGGCAAATTTGCCAGAGATGATGGCGGGAATACGATCAATCGGTAGGGTGTCGATCATAACACTCGGCTCAGTTGAACGGCCCGACACACGCCGAACATTATATTCGACCTTTAATGCAGTCGTGTCGTCTTGGGCAACCGAGTCAACCTCGTTTTGGGCATATTGGATTTGAGCGCCACCAATTTGTCGTTGGGCAATATCCAGCGGCACCCAGCTACCGGAAAATGGCGATATGAAGGTTGCAGGTTGCCACCCAGCAGGTTGTGTTTCATAGCTTTCCAGTGGCGTCGCAATACCATTGGCATCAACCGTTTGCCAGTAATCCAAATAGATTTTGTGGGTGAAACTATCCAAATTCCCCTGCCGCGAAGCCATCCCAATGCGCCACATACGATAGGGTAAACGGCCCGACACTGGCAGATAACCTGACAGCGTAACCCATTGTTCCGACGGGGTGGGTGGTGGGCCGGAATCCGGTTGGCTTGCATCGCCCGTTGGTCCGGTCACAGCCGTACCAGCATCGCGGCTCAATTGGACTAAGTAGGGTGTTCCAACGGCATCCACCAAATAGATGTTGATCATCACACTCGGCTCTGGCACTTCCTCAGTTGCCAGCGATTGTGACCACACCTGTACAGTCAATTGGGTCGCATCGTCTGGTAGGGCAATGCCGGGTTGTGTTAAGGCGGGAGTACCACGTAGGGCTGTAACCTCATCCGCATAATCAGGGAAGGCCGTCGCAAATTCATCAGGGTTTAGAGCAATAATCACAAAACTCTCACGCCCTAATGCTGTCCCTGTAACCCGAATGACATTGGCTGAATCCGCAACCCCCTCCAGTCGATCCCAAGCGACATTGGTGATGTCACCTTGCGTTGGGTTGATTTCGACTCGGGCCGAGCCACCGATTTCTTCTTGGGCCTGTTGCCAACCACCCGCCTCACGGGTCGCGGTTAAGCCGAGGCTGGCTGTTCCGAGAGCCAGTGTGCCGATAAGGAGCAGAATCAACTGGGCATAGTGGCCCGGATTGCGTTCAATGTTCCACACAGCTAATGGGCCAGTGAGGGATTTGCGGCGTGAAATAATTCTTGAGACGAAACCCATCATGATGGGAAAAATCCGTAGCCAGAAGAGGGCAACGCCCGTGACGAGCAGGGCCATCGAAGCCAAGTTGCCGGGGTCTTTTAGGCCACCTGTTTGGGATGGATGATCCGCCACAAACTGCACCATCTTGGCCGGGTTGATTAGATAGCGATATATGTCCTTGATGCGTCCATCCGCGATCCAGTACATTCGGACAACAAAACCGATGCCCGCTATGATAAGCACAAAGTCTAGGGCGAAGCTCGTCCAGAAGGGTCGCGTTGGTGGACGGGAGGCAGCTTGTTTCAGGCGCAGTAAACTCTTTTTGGCTGCTGGATAAGCAGGTAAGCTCAAAAATGTAACACACGCGACTGCCGCCCCAATACTCAGGTAGTAGGAGTAGAGGGGGGTCTCCAGATCTCCAAACGATGCCCCATCTAAGGCTTGGGCCAACGGGCCAAAACGCTCCATAAAGAATAGGAATACGCGGCTTAGATATGGCCCAACGGCAAACCCAAAGAAGCCCAGCAAGAAAACCGTTATAAATTGCAGTTTCATCAGCTGGAAAGTGCTGCCACCGCGCGAACTAATCGAACTCCATTCGGTGCCTTGTTGCTGCAAAATCAGGCTGACCGTCGTAAATAGGTGATACAGCATAATGACCAAGACAGCGCCAGCCAGCAAAATAATCGGCCCTTCGGCTTCTTTGCGGCGGTCATCATAACCTGAAATTAGCGGAGCAAGTCCCGAAAACGCCTGTGCGCCGTTTAGAGCCGTGCCGAGCCGATTTTGCAGGGTGATTAGTCCCTCGCTGTATTCACCGGCATTGTTCGAGTTAATGACTTGCGGATCGGTGCTGATGCGCCAAATATAGCTGGTGCCGGGGACAACGGGTGCAATCCAATCCTGATAGGCTGCCGGATCAAAAACCATACCCCAGTCATAGCGAGTCGTCGTCAGGTTCACTTCGACCTCCGCACCTGTCAAAAACATCTGATTACCTCTCCAGATGGGGTTAGAGGAGTCTTTCGGTTCGACAATCCCCACGATCACCACCGATGTGACTCGCGAAGTGCCATCGGTGAACACTTGCCCCATATAGAAGCGACTGCCAAGTTCTAGGCGGGCTGTTTCTGCCACTTCTAGGGTAACGACTGCTTCGGTTTGACCGCGATTGTAGATGCCGATCTGTTGAGCCGCTTGTTGTTCTTCCGAGAGTCCGACGGCATTCACCATATCCGGTGTTGCCAATCTTTCTGGTAAACGGCCTTCGACCACATTCACCAACTGATCAAGTCGTTCAAATGCAAATGGCTGATAGCACTCATTTGCACCCGGCAGACCATCATCAGGATTAGCGCCTAACACCATCACGAAGCCGCACACTGCAATTTGGGGCGTGCCCGGATCACCTTGCCCAGAAGGGGCTTCAGGGGCGGTGTATTGTCCACGAATGTAACGGTTTACACCAACCGCCAATGGCCCAAGTTCATCTTTAATGATGTTTTCGGCATTTTGATCAATGGGAAGATCGCTGACCACCGTAATCTTGAGTTCTTCAGAGTCGGCACTATTCAGCGCACTCCGAATATCCACCTCGGTCACGGCACTAATGTACAGTGGCCCAAGGGCTAAGAACCCGGTTACTAAACATACCGCCACCAATAGAATTGAGAGGACACGCCATTCGCGGCGCATCCGTTTGAAAATCAGGTTAAGGGTCATGACTTTTTCTGCTTCCTTCCTACTCGTCACCGAGTCGCAATGTCCGCGACAGTGAGAGTTGGCGCACCAGTAGGAACGAGAAGGCAAATACAATTGCCAGCACGATTCCCATAATCAACCAGAAATTACCAACCGCAGCCCATTCCGTTTCAGTAATAAAGGGTGGCACAACGCCTTCGCCAGTGGTACCAATTGCCAACGTGGGCACGACAAAAATACTGAGTAGATAGCCTAATACCGACCCCAGAGCGCCTGCGACTGCGACGACGAATAGTTGCTCTAAGATCAAACTCCATACCACGCGACTCGATGACATCCCCAAAGCACGCAGTACACCAAATTCACTACGGCGGGCCTGTGAGGTTAATGACGCATAGGTCAGCAAGCCCACGATGCTCAGAGCCAGCCCGATAATGAAGGCAAGGAACATCAACCCCAACAGACCAAGCGCCAACGGGTCGGTTTCCAGACGATCAAACTCGCGGGCATAGGTCACTTCACGAACATTGACGACCCCAGTATCATCACCACCCTGCAAATCTGCCAGCACCTTGTTGACGGCTTCGACAGACGTTGTCTCTTCGCTGAGGTTCATCCAGACTTCGTTGGGATAGAATTGGGCGGAGGGGCGCTGATTAAGCCAATACATCAATTCCCGGACATCTACAATGACGAAGGGGCGTTCATTATAGAGCGATGGGAAATACTCCGTTGTCCGCTGCGGCACAAATTGAACTGATGTGCGGGCCACATTGGGTAGCGTCACAATTTGCGGTTCGTCGCCGCCGACTTGGAGGTCGTTTTCTTCCGCCATCGAGTCACTCACAATGGCCTGCATTGGCTGTGGGTCAGGATAGTTGAGATTGATACCGGCCCGTGTTCGTAGCGCCACTTGATCGAAGGTTACGTAAATTACATCAGTGTGGAGGGTATCAAGGTTGCTGCCGGGAGTGACATCGCCGTCGGAACCTGCGCCGGAATCATAGACGTAATTCCAATCACCGCGATTGAAAATCTCATAGGGCGTGACACTTTGCTGGTCATCAATCAGGGTCATCTGGGCCAGCGAAAGCCGGACATTCGCCTCACCAAAGCTGCTGTTGCTGCGATGATCCCAGTAAACCGAGACGAGGCGGACATTACCAACAGGGGTGTAATTTAGGCGCGAGAAATCGGCTTCATAATAGACCCATCCGCTGGTGACATGCGCGGCGGTTTCCATACCGGGTTCATCCAAGCCCTGCCGAAGATATTCCACACGGACTTCTTGAAGCGGCACGATCATCCACGTCCCGGTGTCGTCTTGTAGGCGCACACGCAGCACAACTTGGCGTCGCAGCCGTTGAAGATTAGGTTGGAAAAGGTCTTGATCGCTAAAGGCAAATCCAGTAAGGCTGATGCGTGCCCACATTCCGATTTTGGCAGGATTAAAGGGTAGGACTTCGCCCACCGTCGGCATGACCACTTCGGCATCGGGAGCATAAGGCACCCAAATGCTGCCCAAATCGGAACGCCATTTCTCAAGCGCCACATCGCCAAAATTTCGAGAATCAACGGCCAGCACATTGCCTGTCAGTAGTTGATTGCGGCTAATGGCGACATTCACCCCATTGACGCGATAGCCAATGCTGGTGGCTTCAACATCGGCGCTGTCATTGTAGAAATCAGGTTCACGGGCACGGTCAACATTTAGGCGTGTATCACGTTCATAAGCGCGTACATCGGCCCCAACGAGATAACTGGCTTGGTCGGTTTGACTGCGCCGCACAGTGGCTTGGAACGAGGTCGCAAACCAGCCAATCCCGATAGCCAGCGCCAACAAGAAGGTGATGCGTCCGTAATGCAGCGGTTCGCGGGCCAATTGCCAGCTTGCCAACGTACTCAGCAGACCACGCCGCCGCGCACTAATCGCCGAGGTGAAATGTGCCACCCCGGGAAAAACGCGCAAAGCCAAGCTGCCAAATCCAAAGAACGCAAGGGCTGGAGCCAATACCATCAGTGGGTCAACTTGCTTCTCACCTGTATTGGTCTCAATCAAAGGCGAGTCGCGTTGAACCAACAATATGAGTCCACCGAGCGCCAAAAGTGCCACAAGCACATCTACATAGTATTTTTGCCACCACTGCTTGGCAGAACTCCGTAGCGCCGCACCCCCGGCTGAAATCAGGGGCATTCGCAGCACCGGAATCAGGGTTAAGGTCAGGGCCACCAGTGTGACCATGGCTGCCATCGCACTAAATATGAACACATTGGTGGTGAGTGGCAAGGGGAATTCATCGGTATTGGCAACGGTTGGGCCGAGGACAATCAGCACCTGTTGGGCGATGAAGGGGGCGACGATTGCGCCAAATATAGAGATGAGTAGGGCCTCAATACCGCGCAGGGCGAGAATATGACCATCCCATGCACCGCGACTTTGAAACATCGAAATCTCGCGCCGTTCGCCACGCCGCACCAATGCCGCCGTGACCACTAGGAAGAAGATGACCAGCGCGCCTACTTCGAGCAGCAGCAGGGCAAACGGAACGTTATTAAGTTCCTGTTTTTCGTCATAATCCAGCAGAATACCCCGGTCAACATCGGCGCGGGTATCACTGAAATCAATCAGGCGGGTGTAGTAGTTATATTTCAAATCCCGGTCAGTATTCAACTTGAGGGTTTGGTATAACTCATTATCAAGGGTACGCAGCGCCGTGCGGGCTTGGAAAATGCGTGAATAGGGCAGACGGTCATGATCGAACACAATACGCCAGCCGAATGTTGTATCGGTTTCCGGTACAAAATCCAGCATCACGGATTCAACCGTCGCTTTGTCCGTCAATACATAGAATTGACCACTCCAAACACCTTCGGAGGTCAACCCAAGCGGATTAGGCTCCATCCAATAGGAAGAACTCTCATCGCGTGGGGCAACCACCGCGGCCAGATGAACGACAAGGGGACGACTGGTGGCATAGGCACCGGAACGCTGATTGCCCCGTTCATCCAATCGCTGGTCGAGGATGATTAAACTGCCGACTTCAAGGTTTAGCTCGTTCGCCACATTCAGACTGATGGCGACATTAAAATCCACGCCTTCGGGGACGGCGGCTCGTGAGGGCAGTTCCCCATCTACCACGCGCACCTGATTTTCCCATTTATCGAGGTAGATCAGGCTGGTACGTGTGCCGACAAGGGCCTCATCGTTTAGGATGACTCCCATGCGGGTAGATTCCGCATATCCTGCGATTTGACCGACCCACCCATCAACCGACCCACTGTTAACATGGGCGTTGATGGTCTCGCGGACATAGGTATCTAAGACCGCTGCTCGGTCAACGATACTCCCGCCTTCAGCATCAGTAAAGTCGCTTGGTTTAAGTGAGATGCGAAGCTGACTATTGCTATCGCGGGATGGTTCTTGTTCCAACCGCTGCACCATCCCCACTTGGGCGACGGCAGTCGTGTAGAGTGGCACTAATGCGCCGATGCCTGATCCCAAGATTACCCCCACGATAATTGTCAACAGCGAACGCCATTTTGCAATCAGGCGTGCCACAGCCAAACGCGGTGCCCAACTGATGAAGTTGGTGGTGGTGGAAACGGCGGGGCGGATATATCGTGCGCCGATAGATTGAACAAACAATTGAAAAAGAGGCAAGATCAATGGCATAGGTTCTTGTCCAAGGGTTTTTCTAAAACACTCCTCACTAAATCCAGAGGTGTGAACAAACGCTAATCGTAAAAGTTTGAACTCCCGTAGTGGAAAAACACCCTATCATTTTAACGGTATAAACAGGTAGGTGAAAGGTTATTCTTGTTGGGGAACATAGCAACTCCGTTTTTTGGGACTCGTGATCGGGTGTGCATCTTCACACAATCTACCCTTAAGGTTTTTATTCAGTTCAAAACTGCTTAAAATTCTTTCAATGTCCATTGAAGTTCTGAATTTTCACACATATACACCGGAGAGCAGAAAAAAGATGCACCAAGTTGCCAAAGGCTTGGCGGGGGTGATTGTGACCGAGACTACCGCCAGTATGGTAGATGGTTCAGCAGGACATCTAACGTATCGCGGTTATGCAGTTGAGGACTTGACCGCCTATGCGAGTTATGAAGAAGTGGCCTACCTGCTGCTCTATCAACACTTGCCCCGCCGCCAAGAATTAGCCGATTTTCAGCAGGCACTGGCCGACGAAATGACCCTAGAATCGCATTTTGTTGAAGTGATGCAACGGTTTCCGAAACATTGTCATCCCCTGACCGTTCTACGCACGCTGATTTCGATGACAGGGGTTTACGACACTGCCGCCGATGATAATTCAACGGAAGCCGAATTACGCAAAGCCTATCGCCTGATTGCCTATACCCCCATTTTCACAGCGGCATGGGCAAGGATTCGGCAGGGCCTGCTACCTATTGCGCCGGATAAGCATCTGGGCCTTGCCGCCAATTTTTTGTATATGCACCAAGGTGAAAATCCGACCCCGGCAGAAGTGGCAGCACTCACTGTCTATCTAATTTTGATGGCAGATCACAGCCTCAACCCTAGCACCTTCACCAGCCGGGTGGTTGCCAGTACCGACAGCGATATTTACAGCGCCATTACGGCGGCCCTCAGTGCATTGAAAGGGCCAAAACACGGTGGCGCGAATGAGGCTACGATGGAAATGTTTATGGAAATCGGCAGGCCGGAGCATGTGCCATCGTTTTTTAATGATCAGGTCAAAGGCAAGGGACGCAAAATCATGGGGTTTGGGCATCGGGTCTATCGTACCACCGACCCGCGCAGTGTCATCCTACGCCATCACACCGAAACGCTGGCCCAAAATTCGGGGAGTACCCTTTGGTTTGACATTGCGGCAGAGCTGGAAAATTTGGCGTTGGCGGATGCCTATTTTACGGAACGGCGTATTTATGCCAATGTGGACTACTATAGCTCGGTGCTGCTATATATGTTGGGGATTGAGCCGGATTTGATGCCGCTAGTTTTTGCGATGGGGCGCATGGCGGGCTGGGTCACGCATATTTTAGAACAGCGGGCAGAGAATCGCCTGATTCATCCAGAGGCACAGTATGTCGGGGAAAATGACCGTGCTTGGGTCAAGATGGAGGATCGGTAGGGGCGATTATTCGGCAACCGCCCCTAGATACAACGTCGCCTATTTCTTGAATAGGTCTTTCAACGCGGGTTCGACGGTGGGGTAGGTAAATTCAAAATTGTGTTCCTGCAAGCGTTTCGGAATGGCATGTTGACCCTCAACCAAAATTATCGCCATTTCACCAAATATCATTTGCAGGGCTAGTTTGGGTACGGGAATCACCGCTGGTCGGTTCATGGCCTTGCCAACCTCATGGGTAAAATCGCCATTGGTCAGCGGATTGGGGGCCATCACATTAAATACGCCCTGTGCGCCGTCATTTTCAATCAGGAATCGAATGGCTTTGATTTCGTCGTCAATGTGAATCCAAGGGAACCAGTGTTTGCCGTTGCCGATTGGGCCACCGACCATCAATTTATAGGGCAGCAGCATCCGGGGAAACGCACCACCGTCCATGCTCAATACGACGCCGCTACGAATAACCGCCCGCCGCACCCCCATGCTTTCGACCGCTTTGGTGGAGTCCTCCCACTGTTTGCAGACATCGGCTTGGAAGTCCTCACCTGCCGGACTGTCTTCGGTCAAAAGCTGATTGCCGGGAGTCCCATAGTAGCCGACAGCGGACGATTGAATGACGACACGCGGTTTTTCGGCGGCTTTTTGGATGGCATCCACTACTGCTGCCCCGGCATTGACACGGCTCTCCAAAATTAACTTTTTGCGGTCTTCTGACCAGCGTTTGTCCCCAATGCCCGCCCCGGCAAGGTTGACAATCGCGGTATCGCTGGTAATCAGGTTGCTCCAGCCATCGCCAGATTTTCCAGTCCAGTTTTCAATACGGACGCCGGTTGCAATCTTGGCACTGCCGGGGTTACGACTAAGCACAATGGCTTCATGACCATCGGCGAGCAGGCTTTTGGCGAGGGCGCTTCCAATCAGGCCGGTACCGCCTGTAATAATTACACGCATGGGAATTCTCCTTTTGATTCGCTAGACTGCCTCTAGTTTAAACAGTAATTGTTTAGAAAATGCTTAATCTCTGATGAGCAAACGTTGGTAATGCGTCATGCTTGCGTAGAGCCGAATTCTGCGTTATACCCCATACTTTCAGCAGGGCGTTTCTATATTATCTTACAATAGATAGGTTGAGGTCTTTATTTATGTCAACCCCGCCATGTTTCTATATAAAAGAAGAGAACAAAATTGTGGGTCAGCTAGACTTGGCCCATTTCCCATTCACGATTGGACGCGCCAGAGAATGTGATTTTGTCATTGATACCACCGAGATTTCGCGGGTGCATCTTAAATTGGAGTTTTCGCACGATCAGGTGGTGGCGATTGACCCCGGCAGCACCAACGGCTCATTCTTGAATGATGTGCGCCTACAGCCTAACCGCGAATATCGCCTTAAAGCCAACGATGTCTTAAATTTAGGCAATGTGTGTGTACTCGTATTTGATGACCCCGCGACAACCGCCCAAGTAGACCCACGCCATGCCCGGATTGAGGGGTTGCGTTTGGATGAGACCACCGCGCAGGTGTTTGTGATGAATCAGCGCCTTGACCCACCCCTAAGCCCTAGCCAAATTTTATTGCTGCAATTGTTGATGCGAAATGAAGGGGCGGTGGTCACCCGTGAGGACATCCGTGATTTTGTGTGGCATGGCAAAGAAATCACCGACCAAGCCCTTGATGCGCTGGTCAGTCGGCTGCGAAAACGCCTTGAAGAAGTTGACCCCGAACATGAATATATTACGACGCGCCGTGGGTTTGGCCTAATCTTCCGCAATCGGCATATTGACTGGGCAAACTCGATTTAAGGCCATTTGGCTGTAAGGCAGTAGTCGGTTTGGCGGCGCTTACCCGTCAAGTTATGAATTTTTAGGTGGGTTATCCTAACAAACATACTGTGGTGGTTAAAATGCCCCCCTAACCATCCGGTTGCTCCCTAATCGCTGAACCCCCAAAGACGGGGGTTTAGTGTTTATTTTAGCCCTCATCCAAATTGATCCACTACTAAAATCCTCCCCCAACATAGAGGCACATCAAGGTTTTTATGGGCTACTCCGGTTGCGAACTGCTGTTATCTGATGGGCTTCTTTTGCTGGGAGTGGGGCTAAGTTTGATTTCATCCATACTAATGCCGAGCCACTGCTGTACAGGCCACTGATCTACAACCGGACGTAGAGCCAAAGCTCTCCATTCCAAATTACCCCCTCGATGCGCCGCCAAAAAATGAATAGGAGCGGTTTCTGCACTAGAATCCCAAGGATGCCAACCTCGTTGACTCTGATATTGTTCCCCGTTGTGAAACTCTACTACCTGTTCAGCAAGTCCACCCATCATACTCCATACTCCATATGGACTAACTCCTTGTGGATGGGCATCTATTTCGGTTTGATTGTCGGAGCACATTCTTTTGTATTTTTGCCCAAAATAGAAACACCCTGCATTAGGATTCCACTCGTTGCCCCAAGGATATAAGCGTCCATCTGTGCCGCGTGCTGCCTTTTCCCATTCATCAGAAGTTGGAATCCGCGCACCTAACTGTTGGCAGAATTCTTCTGCATATCCTGCACTTGGCCCTTTACAGCGTATGTAAATGGGAGAACCATCTTTAAGTTTCACGCTCTCTGGGGTATCTAACATACCGGGCAATTCTCGCGCCGATGACACTTCCTTACGCCCGAACATGTGAAATTGACTATCTGTAATTGGAAACCGCGTAATATAGAAACGGTCAAGCCAGATCGTTTGACTTGGAGGGCATGAATCTAAGTCGGCAATCAAAAGCAAACCAGTATCTAAACCGAGCACTTCCTTTTCTCGAAGTTTGGTAAATTCTCCTTGCCGCCACTTCTCGACGATTGTCCTCATTTTTTCCTGTTCGGCAGAGGGGCGTCGGTCATAATTAGCCTTTTTGAGCAACCCTGCCCAGATGGATTCACGCTGCTCCATTGACAGGCCGATAATACACTCGCCTGCCGGAATCTCCACCCAATAATCCGGGTGCATAATCGTTTTCATAGTTTGCCCCTAATCACCAAACTTGGCATATAGTTTCGGCAACAGGGCTTGTAACTTATCTTCATCCTCGCCCCAGTCCAATACAATTTCAGGGGACTGGTTGTAGCTATATTTTTGGATATAGAGTTCGCCAAAATTCTCGTTTCCAGTGATTCGCTCATGTGCTTCGCGTGGGGCGTAGATAATTTCCTCCTGAAAATATCGTCCGATTCAACAAGTTCCGCCAGCACTTCAGGGTCAGCCACTACCTGCCAAAAAGTTGTTTGCCCCTGCATAATGAGCCATGCGCGAAAATCGCTAAACGAGTCGTCTGAACAGCCACCCGCGATAATATAGGCCGCTGCCCATAGGGTTGAGGTGTAGCTTGCATTCATGGCATCATAAAAGTATTTCTGATAGGCCAGAATTTCATCAGGCGGCAACTCTGATAATTTGGCAATAAGCGTTTGTACACCAGCAGCGCCACTTTCTCGAACCTCACCTATCAGTTGCCAAAAACGGATTTCATCCATCGGTTGATTAACCTCACAAATTTGTATATGAAGTGGCTTGAACAAATCCACAATTTCTGTAAAACTCGTAGTCACTATCTATTGTATTACAGAGGTTAGGACTTCTCAGCAGCATGTCCGTACTCAACGCAATTCATGTCAGCAAAGCATTTGGCCCCGATGAGCTTTTTGGCGGCATCTCGGTTTCAATTCCCAACCATGCCAAAATCGCACTGGTCGGGCCAAATGGCGCAGGCAAAACCACTCTTCTCAATATTCTGATTAGCAACGACGAACCCACCACCGGCAAGGTTGAAACCAAACGTGGTCTAAGAATTGGCTTTTTGCCACAGCGCCCCAAATTGACGGGTAATCGTACCATCTGGGAAGAAATGCTGACCGCGTTTGAACCCCTGTTGGCCCAACAAGCCAAGCTGACCGAATTGGAACACGCCCTTGCCGACAGCGCGAACAATGGCGACCACGATGACCTGCTGCGGCGCTATGGTGCGGCTCAAGATGCCTTCCAAGAGGCAGGTGGCTATACCTATGAAAGCGAAATCAAGCGGGTGCTGATGGGGTTGGGTTTTAAGCAGGATGAATTTTCGCGCCCCCTGACCCTGCTTTCCGGTGGACAAGTGACCCGCGCATTACTGGCCCGATTGTTATTGGAAGTACCTGAATTATTAGTGCTGGACGAACCGACCAACCACCTCGACATCAATGCTGTTGAATGGTTAGAGGGGTATCTGCGAACATGGCAAGGGGCGCTCTTGCTCGTTAGTCATGACCGCTATTTTATGGATAAGGTCGTCAATGTCGTTTGGGAACTCGAATTTGGCGAACTGGACACCTATCATGGTAATTACAGCCATTATGTGCAGCAGCGGCAAGAACGCCACGAGCGCATGTTGAAAGAATATGAGTCGCAGCAGGAATTTATTAAAAAAGAACAGGACTACATCGCACGGAATATCGCGGGGCAGAATACCAATCAAGCCAAAGGTCGCCGCCGTCGCTTGGAACGCCTGATTAAAGAGGGGGAGTGGATCAAAAAGCGCCCCCAGACCAAACACAAACTGCATATGCGTTTGGAGGCCTCCCGCACGGGCAATGAAGTCTTTAAGACCAAAGGCATGGCAGTAGGCTATTCCGACGCGGATAAGCCATTGTTTGATGTCTCCGAAATATTGCTGATGCGGGGTGAAGTCGCGGCGATTATCGGGCCAAATGGGTCGGGCAAATCCACCTTTTTGAAAACGATTTTGGGCACTCTTCAACCCCTGCAAGGTCAATATCAGTGGGGAGCACGGGTGGAAGTTGGTTATTTCGCACAGGCCCATGAAGGCTTAAATGCCGAAAACACCCTGCTGGATGAAATCCTGCAAACCAAAGATATGCCGATTAGCCAAGCCCGCAATTATCTGGCGACCTATTTGTTTACCGGGGATGATGTCTACCGTCAAATCAGCACGTTGTCTGGTGGGGAGCGCGGACGCTTGGCACTGGCAAAATTATCGCTGGCGGGGGCGAATGTGCTGCTGCTAGATGAACCGACCAACCATCTCGATATTGCCTCCCAAGAAATTTTGCAAAATGTGTTGGTGGACTATGAAGGCACCATTTTGCTGGTCAGTCATGACCGCTATCTGATTGACGCCCTCGCTACCCAAATCTGGGCGGTGCGCCAAGACGGGATGACCATTTTTGAGGGGTCATATCATGAATATGTAACCCTGCGCGAACAAGAGGCGGCAAAAGTAGCCGAGGCCGCGAATCCGTCTGTCAAAACTACCAATGGTCGCCAAGCCAAACCCATCGCCGAAAAACACCCCAGTGGCCTTTCCCCATTTCAACGCGCCAAACGCCTTACCGAACTTGAGGCCCAGATTCATAAATTGGAGGTCGAATTACAGACGATTTTAGATAATCTCGAAATCGCCAGCGCCGCAGGGAAAGTGCAAGAGGTTTCACGTTTGGGCCAGCGCTATACTGAGGTCGAAGCCGCCCTTGATGCGACAATGGTCGAATGGGACAGTCTCGCGTAAGGAAGTTTTTGCGTCACTGCCCCGTCGAATCTATAATGAATATCCATCCGTTCTGGGTGGATGCTAAATATTCTTAAAAGGAGAGAATCCCACTTATGCGAAGCAAAAATTTGCTCTTCATTTTTGTGTTACTTGCAACCCTCGCTCTGCCGTTAGGGGCGATGGCTCAAGATGATGGTGAACGACCCCTCATTGGTGCGTGGGATACCTGCGCTGATCCGATGAGCCTGTCGGGTGAAGTAAAAATCGGGGTTGCTTTTGCCCAAAGCGAAGCCGCCGCGATTTACGGTGTACCTCAACAACAAGCGGTTGAGCTGGCAATTGCGGAAATCAATGAAAGCGGCTATCTCGGTGGCGCGACACTCGTAGCTGTCACCGAAGATGCAGGCAGCACCCCTGAAACCGCGATTTCGGCCTTCACCAACTTGGTGGCGGAAGATGTTTCAGCGATTATCGGGCCAACCCTGTCCAATCAAGCGATGGCGGCTGACCCGGTTGCGTTTGGGACTGAGCGCCAAGAATCCGGTGACCCGCTGATTCCGGTGGTAGGGGTTAGCAATACCCGTTCCAATATGGAACCCGATTTCACCAACAGCTACGGCGACGGTGGCGCGTATTTCCGCCGTATCAGCTTGCCAGAATCCAAAGTGATCCCCGGCACGGTGGCTCAGGCGATTGATATTCTTGGCATCGAGACCGTCGGTATCATGTACAGCGATAACGACCAATTTACTGCCAGCGCCTATGAAGTGTTCGTCTCCGCATTGGAAGAAAACGGCGTTGAAATTGTGGCGACCGAAACCTTTGCGACGGGCGACGTGGACTTCACCGCGCAGTTGACCAATATCATCGCTGCCGAACCGGATGCGATTATCGTTTCCGCGCTGGCTGCCGAAATCGTGCCGCTGCTGGAACAGGCCCGCAGCCAACTTGGCTACACCGGCCCGATCATTGGCGGTAATGGCTTCAACACCCCCGGTATCGCTTCCGAAGATCGCGGCGCTGGCACCGATGCCAATGGCGTGGTCGTCGGTGGTGCGTGGAATGTGGCCCGCCAAAATGAGATCAGCACGGCCTTTACTGCCGCTTATGAAGAAGAATATGGCACCCCTGCCGACCAATTTGCGGTACAGGCCTATACGGGCACATGGGTCGTTGCGACGGCTATTCGTTGCGCCGATTCGGCTGATCCCGCCGATGTGTTGGAAGCCCTTGCTGCCACTGCCGACTTCGAAACCCCATTGGGAACATTTTCCTTTGACGAAGAAGGTCTGCCGGAACACGAACCAGTTGCCCAAATCGTCTTGGATGGACAGTATCTACTGTTGACTGAAGAATCTGCGGCAGAAGTATTTGGTGACTAAAGGCCTATGGGGTGTAACTAGAGGCATCCCTTAGACCGGGTTTAGGTAGGAATTCAAAAGAGGGCAGGTTGTAAGGGGCCTGTCCTTTTTTATAAATTGCGTTAGCTGTCAAAAAAATCTTATGCGATCATCAAATCAGCTTTTGAAACTTAGGTCTGTTGCCATCACGGCATTGGTGATGCTCGGTATTGCGCTTGTCGCCTATGAACTACCGGGTATCCTCGACAAAAAAGTGCTGAATCCAGAGCAGCATCTCACTACCGTCATCTGGGTTGGCAGCGTGTATAGTCTATTCGCCCTCGGATATGCCCTTGTATTTAGCATTTTAGGTGTGCTGAATCTATCCCACAGTGCGGTGTTTATGTGGGGTGGCTACATCGGGGTGATGTCGGTCATTCGGTATAATGTACCCATCTACTACACCCTGCCACTAGCCATGCTTGGTGGTGGCATTATCGGGGTCTTGGTAGATTTAATTGCTTTTGCTCCCCTGCGTCGGCGCAATGCCCCCCGTATTTCGCAATTGATTAGCAGTCTCGGTGCGTCGGCGGTATTGGTCAGTCTGGCCCAACTGGAGTTTGGCACATCCCCGGAGCGTTTTCCACGTACCACCCTCAAAGAACTGCCCTATGAAGCGACTGTCGCACGGCCCTATTCCATTGATTGGCTCGGCGCGGAATTCCGCATTACCCCGTTGCAAGTCTCAATTGTGTTCATCGCGTTTGCCTTGATGTTATTGCTGCAATATTTGGTGGCACGTACCAAGACAGGCAAGGCCATGCGAGTGGTTGCCTTTAATCAAAAAGTGGCTGGCTTACTCAGTATCAGCGTCGGTGGCATTTTCCGACTGACTTTTTTCATCGCCGGGGCATTGGCTGGCGCAGCAGGCGTGTTATATGCGTTTGCCTATCCCTCGCTGACGCCCTTCACGGGTGATGAAATGGCCCTCAAGGGATTGACGGTGATTGTCTTGGGTGGGTTGGGGAGTATACGCGGTGCGGTTTTGGGTGGGTTGTTGGTTGCTGCCTTCGAGGTCTATGCCACTGCGATTGGCTATAGCTGGCTCAAGGATGCCCTTCCATTTGCCGCCCTTTTTCTTATTTTGTTGTTTCGACCTCAAGGTCTCTTGGGCGAAGCAACGGTCAAACGCGCCTAGGGGGGAATATGGATTTTATTTCAGATACCCTCGCTTCAGTCGGCCTAAACGAATTTGTCATTACGCTGATGTTTGTGAATGCCATCCTCGCCATGAGTATTTATCTGACTCTGTATGGCGGCATGTTTTCGCTGGCAAACGCGGGTTTTATGGCAATTGGCTCGTATGTCTCGGTTATTTTGACCCAAAATCATGGCTGGCCCTTTTTCCCAGCGATTTTGGCGGGGATGGTCGCGGCTGGTTTAATCGCCATCCCTATTGGCCTGCCTGTTTTGCGCTTGCGGGATATTTATTTGGCGATTGCTACCATCGGTTTTGTTGAGATTACACGCATCATGATTCTTAATTTCGACAAAATCATTGCCGAGGTCTACACCCGGCTAAATATAGACACAGAACCACCCAAAATCACCAATGGGCCGCTGGGCATTATCGGGATTCCGGTTGAGACCAAATTAGAATATCTCGTAGGGACAGTCATCATTCTCAGCTATTTCATGATACGGATGCACCGTTCGCGTTTTGGTCGTGCATTGGCTGCCATCCGCCAAGATGAGAACGTCGCGGCAAGTCAGGGTATCAACGTTGTCTATTATAAAAATGTAGCGTTCATTCTTGGGGCGATGATAGCGGGACTGGGTGGCGGATTTAGTGGACACCTCTCGCGGATTATCCAGCCGGGTAGTTATGGCTTTGGGACTGCGGTAGACATTCTGGCCTATTCGGTTTTGGGCGGGATTACGAGTTGGTACGGCCCAATTTTAGGTGGTTTGGCGCTCACCGCGTTGCCAGAAGTGCTGCGCCCCCTCAAAGAATATACGGGCCTGATTAATGGGGTGGTGTTGCTGATCTTCATCGCCTATTTGCCGGGGGGCTTAGGTGATCCGGCGCTGTGGCGCAGTGTTCGTAAAACTTTCAATCGTCTTGTAAATTTCATCAACAAAGGCAAGACCGCCGATGCTGGTGCTTAAACACGTCTCTCGACAATTTGGCGGCTTAATGGCCCTACAAAACGTCGCCATGCACATCCCGACGGGTCAGATTGTGGGCTTAATTGGGCCAAACGGCGCAGGCAAGACCACCTTGATTAATTGCATGACCGGCCTCGATCATCCCACCGCTGGGGAAATCAAGTTTGACGAGACGCCGATTCAGAAAAAGCCGGCCCATCGTATCACCGCACTTGGCATGGCCCGCACCTATCAGAATATTCGACTGTTTGGCGAAATGACCGTCCTTGAAAATTTGGTGGTGGCACAGCATGGTTTGGGCCGCGCCACGTTGGTAGATTCACTGATTCTGACGCCGCGCCATCGCCGTGAAAATGAACACCTCCGCGAAAATGGCTTTCAGCTTTTGAAACGGTTTCATCTGGAACAGAATGCCGATGTATTGGCGGGCAATCTACCCTATGGTGACCAGCGGCGTTTGGAAATGGCGCGTGCTTTGGCAACCAACCCCAAGTTAATCCTTTTGGACGAACCCACCGCTGGTATGAATCCAGTCGAAACCGCTGAACTGGGTGAACAGATTTTACGCATGAAGGCGGAGGGCAAGACCCTGATGGTGGTTGAGCATGACATGTCGCTGATTGCACAGGTGTGTGACGAAATCTACGTGCTGAATTTTGGGCAAATCATCGCGCATGGTACGCACGAAGAAATCAAAAATAACTCGGTGGTGGTCGAAGCCTATCTGGGTCAGGAGGAGGGGGAATGACCGCGCCACTCCTAGAAGTCAAAGAACTTAATGTGAGCTATGGGGCGATTGTGGCCCTGCGCGGGATTTCATTTAAGGTCGAAGCGGGGCAGGTCGTCACACTCATTGGTGCGAATGGCGCTGGCAAAAGCACGACCCTTAACGCCCTAAGTGGCATCGTCAAACGGCGCTCTGGCGAAATTTGGTTTGATGGGCAGGATGTCAGCGGGATGCGCCCTGACCGAGTGAGCCGTTTGGGACTTGTCCAAGTACCGGAAGGTCGCCAAATCATTGCCCCGATGACCGTGCTTGAAAATTTGCAGATGGGGGCATACAAACGTCGTGACCGCGATGTTCACCATGATATCGAAAAGATCTTTGTCCGTTTTCCCCGCCTCAAAGAACGCCGCCGCCAAAAGGCTGGGTCGTTGAGTGGCGGTGAACAACAAATGCTGGCGGTTGGGCGTGCTTTAATGATGCGTCCCCGCTTGTTGATGTTGGATGAACCGAGTATGGGTCTAGCGCCACTGTTGGTGAATGAGGTGTTTCGGATTATCGAAGATATTAAGGCACAGGGCACGACCATCTTGCTGGTCGAACAAAATGCGCGTAAGGCCTTAAAGGTGGCGGACTATGCCTATGTGCTGGAACGGGGCACGATTTCACATCAAGGGCCAGCCGCCAAATTACAAAACGACCCCCAGATTATCTCGGCCTATTTAGGCTGACGTTTCTAATGGAAATTTTATCTGGACAGTCGACTTATTTTGGGCTATAGTTTAACTGTGAATGAATTATGGCGACGTGGCCAAGTGGACAAGGCAAGGCTCTGCAAAAGCCTGATCATCGGTTCGATTCCGATCGTCGCCTCAGCTGCAAGACAAGCCTACTAATCGTGTTTGTCCGATAGTGGGCTTGTTTTGTATTGGAGTTATAACCCAGAGATGATAGGCAGCCAAACTGGTTTGCTTTGTTTTGGCATGTCGTATTGCCGTTTACGCCTATTACGATTTCCCCATCATCTCCTCAGATTAATTCTTGGCTTCAATACCATTTTCATAATGGTTTGCTGGTGAATATCGTATACGTACTGTAAAAAGGAAACCTTGCTTTATGGCAAATATTCAAAAATTGCGGGTTATCCCGCTGGGTGGACTCGGCGAAGTCGGCAAAAACATGACGGCCTTCGAGTATAACAACGAAGTCATCATTGTAGATGCTGGCCTGATGTTCCCCGAAAACGACATGCTTGGCATTGACTACATCATCCCTGATTTCAATTATCTCATTCAAAATCGTGACCGCCTCAAAATCCATGCGCTGCTGCTGACACACGGACATGAAGACCATATCGGCGCGATTACTCATATTCTGCAAAAAATCCCGGTGCCGGTGTATGGCACGCCGCTGACCTGTGGTTTGGCGGGAATCAAGCTCAAAAATGGGGGGATGAAAGATCACCCCATGCACGTATTCAAGGCGGGTGAAACGCTGCAATTCGGCGTATTTAAGGTCGAATCGTTCCACGTCAGCCACAGCATTCCCGATTGTGTCGGCTTTGGCATCGAAACCCCGGTCGGTATGGTAGTCCATTCCGGTGACTACAAATTTGACCAGACGCCTGTGGACGGCTGGCCGACTGACTTTGCCAAAATGGCCCTGCTTTCTGAAAAAGGTGTTTTGGCCCTCTTTGCCGACAGCACTAATGCGGAGCGCCCCGGTTGGACATCCTCTGAGAGTGTCATTGACGGCGCATTTGACGGCGTTTTTCGAGAGGCGCGGGGACGTATCATTGTGGCGACCTTTGCTTCCTTGATTTCGCGTGTGCAGCAGGTGGCGACGGTAGCCGAATTCTATGGACGCAAAATAGCCATCGCGGGTCATTCGATGACCGAGAATGTCAAAATTGCCCGTCGCTTAGGGTATCTGCTGATTGCGGATGAGCAGTTGATCTCGATTGAGGAGAGTATGAAGCTGCCACCCGAAGAAGTGGTAATTATGGCGACAGGTGCACAAGGCGAACCTACCGCCGTATTGAGTAGGTTGGCTTTTGGCAATCATCGCCAACTCGAAATAGTGCCGGGAGATACGGTTGTAATGTCGGCCCATCCCATTCCCGGCAATGAAGAAGTCGTGTCACGCACTATGAATAAACTACTGCAAAGAGGGGCGCATGTTATTTATGACCCCAAAGCGCAAGTGCACGTGTCCGGTCACGCCAGCCAAGAAGAAATGAAGCTGCTGATTAATCTGCTGCGTCCGCGTTTCTTTGTGCCGATTCATGGTGAACTGCGCCAACTGCACGCCCACGCGGATATTGCCTATAGCCTCGGTATACCCGAAGACAATATTGCGGTGGTGGAAAACGGCACGATTCTGGAATTTACCAAAACTGAAATGACCATTGGGGAACGCTACCCCGGCGGCTACATTTTCGTGGATGGGGCTGGCGTTGGTGATATTGGCCCAGCCGTGATGCGCGATCGTGAAGCGTTGGGGCAAGATGGCTTTGTTATGGTGACAGCCCTTGTCAACAATCGCACGGGTGAGGTTGTTAATGGCCCGGACATCACCTCACGAGGATTTGTGTTCTTACAAGATTCCGATCAACTCTTTGATGGCGTGCGGGGGTTGGTGCGCCAGCTTAGCCGCGAATACAAGAATGGCAACCGCGAACAGATCATTCAAGAAGCGGTGAAAAAATATCTCTATACTGAAACCAAACGCCGTCCGATGGTGTTTACTCAGATGTATAACATATAGTCCGAGACTTGCCTGTACCTATCCATTCATAAATCGGTAGTTGGAGGGCGGTTCATCAATAGCCGCCCTCGTTTCATAACTCAGCAAAAGGCTAAAGAATGCGCTACACCTTAATTGGCTATTTCACCAAAGATATTGCCCCGAATGTTCCCGACGGCTATGTTTGGGGCGGCACTGTTACCTACAGCGGCCTAGTGGCTGCCGAATTGGGCGTGGATGTCACGGTGCTGACCATCGGCGAACCCCATCCTTCCCCGGCTGATCTTGATCCGCGTGTGAAATGGCATATCCATCCGACCCCCCAAACTACCACTTTTGATAATCAATATGACAAGGTGACGGGCAAACGCCATCAATTGATGCCTGCCCGCGCCGGGGATATTCCAGTCGAGATGGTGCAAAAATTAGATCCGACCCAAAATATTGTGCATCTTGCCCCCCTCGGCAATGAAGTCAGCCCTGAAATCGCGGCCCAGTTCCAAAATGCGTGGGTAGTGGCGACGCCGCAGGGTTGGATGCGCCAAGTAGATGAAAACTATCACGTCCATAAGGTTGCTTGGCATGATGCTGACCAAATGCTGCCTTATCTGAAAGCCATATGCCTCAGCGAAGAGGATGTGCAGGGTGATATTGAGATGGTGCGCTCATGGGCAACAGCAGGCCCAACCGTGTTATATACACGCGGCCCAAATGGGGCTATTTTGATGCGTGGCGGTCAGGAAATCGCTATCAAGGCAGCTCCGGCAGAAGTATCTGACCCAACAGGTGCAGGGGATGTGATTGCGGTGGCATTTTTTATCCGCTATTACGAAACAGGCGACCCGATTGAGGCGGCGATTTTTGGTACGGTCGCGGCATCTATCATTATTGAACATCAAGGGGTGAGCCATTTGCCCAATTATGCTGAGATCGAAGCGCGGCGTCAGCATTGGTCGCGTGAGGATGCGCTTGGCCTAAAATAAGCGGAGGCAACGCTTGATGTTCAAAAACGGCAGTTTGTTAAACAGGAAGGTTGTTTCATGCTGCATCCAGTAGATTGGTTCAGTCGCCCATTTGATTTCAACTTGCCTTTGTGGATGTACCCCAACCTTATTGAACGCCTGCGTGGGACACCTGCTCGGTTGGAAACCCGCATAGCAGGACTTCCCAAAGCTATTCTGACGCGCCGATTGGGTGATCGCTGGTCAATTCAAGAAAATGCCGGACACCTGCTCGATCTAGAAGATTTGTGGCTGGGGCGGGTGGATGATTTTGAGCAAAAACTGCCGAGATTGCGTGCCGCTGACCTTGATAATCGCAGAACGTATGAGGCCGAACACAATGCTCAAAATCTTCAAACGATTTTGGCTGATTTTCGCACCCGGCGTCTTCAATTGGTGCAGCGTCTAGAAAACGCCGATGAGGATTTTGTTAAGCAATCTGCCCTCCACCCCCGTCTTGATGCCTCGATGCGGGTGATTGACCATGCCTATTTTGTTGCGGAGCATGACGACCACCACCTTGTTGAGATTACCGCCCTCATTGAGCTGTTCATTTCCTAAGAAAACGAAATCGGCATGACGCGGGTCGTGCCGATTATTCTGAATATCAAGGAGGCAAAGTTGCCCCTGATCAGTCGAATCGCTTTGAATCGTGGTTTACTGATACCGCAAGATGTCGGAGACAGTCTCACGGGCTGCTGAAATTGAAGGCCACGCGCTCGCAATGGTGGCAAGTACAACAATACCGATTAACCCCTGTACCGCAACTAGAATCGGGTACTCGAAGGTAAAGAAGTCCTCTAGTTCAAGTGCGCTATTGATGCCGATGCCGATGAGATAACTCAATGGAAGCCCGATCAACCACGCAATAACCGCGACGAGGACGCCTTCGACCAGAAACTGAACCATAATCGTCGTTGATCTTGCACCCAACGAACGCATCACCCCGATTTCCTTACGGCGCTCCAAGACTGCCATCGAGAGAGTTGCCAGCAGGCCGATAGCCCCGACCATCGCCATCACCATTGAAGTCAGATTGAACATCATCCCAAAACTGGCGACCATCTGCGAAATATCTTCTTCGTTCTGTGGCTGATTAGCATAAACCGCCTGAATGCCATTCGCTGCCGCCACGACTTTGATTTCATCAATAATATCTGCTACCTCATCGGCATCGGGATTGCCTTTCAGGTCGATATTATAGATGCCGGGGGTAGGATTCCCTTCCGAGTTCGTATATCCAGAAATCCGGGCTAGTTCCGACCATTGGAAAAAGATGGTATCAAAGGGCCAGCGGTCAACCCCGATTACCTCATATTCATAGGTCTGTCCACCTACGGAGATGCGGACGGTGTCGCCTGCCTTTTTGCCAATATTGTCCGCCACCGATTGATTGAGGATAACCCCATTGCGGGTCGGATCATCCTGCCACCCTGTGCCACTGGTCAGACGGAAGTTAATCTTGCCAGCCGTCGGATCAATGCCGAATGCCTGCACTTGATCGCCCGCGCTAAAACTGTTTTCCGGTGCCGTATACCCCTCCAACCCGACCGATACCCCATAACCCGGCGTAATGCTGGCGATGCTGTCCACGTTTTCCATCAAAATCTGCTGGACACGGGCCGGGTCTTCGGCTTTCTGGGTGGTCATCTGAATTTCGGTTTCGAAGGTATTGAAGATGGTTTCGATAGCATCATCCAGCGAAGCGAAAAGCGCCGTGATGCCCATAAACGCCCCCGCCGCTAAGGTCAGTGTCAAGATCGTTAGGGCGAGACGCCCTCGTTTCTGAACAATATTGCCGAGGGCCTGCCGAATATTAATCGGGAGTGGCAGTGCTCCAATGAAGCGGGCGAGACGTGTACTCCCCCATTTCGACGAGATACCTAGATCGGTCATCGCATCCAAAATGGTGACCCGTGTTCCGTTAAAGACCGGAATCAGTGAAGCGAGTACCGGGATGAGCAACCCAAGAATGACGCCAATCACCACCCCCGTCACCGAGACATTGAACCCCTCGATGTATGTACCGGACAGTGGGGCGATGGCCTGTGCCATAAAGGATGCCGCTGGTATGGCAAGAATGACACCCAAGATTGTTCCCATCACGCCGTAAATAAAAGCCTGCCCTGCATAAATGAGGAAGTTACCCGGTCGTGACACCCCTAGTGATTTCATCACCCCGATTTGGCGTTTTTGTTCGACCACAATCGTATTGATGACGTTGACCACCAAAAAGGCGGAGACAATCATCGCCAGCACCCCTAAGATATTGAGAATACCGGTAATAGTAGCCGTGCCTTCTACAAGTGCATTTTGTTCGGGGTCATCAATGAAGCTGAAAACGGCGATATAGGGTGTTTCCGCGGTGATTACGCTGATGAATTGGTTAAGCCCGTCCTCAGCAGCATCCATATCCGCATAACGCGCCGAGAATGAACTCAGTCCGGGGAATCCGACGATGGCTTGGGCGTCTTCATAGGTCGCATAGATATTGGTTTCCGGGCGAGTTGCCGGATTGGTCACGTCAGTGGAATGTGGCGTGATGGTCTGATAGGGTTGGAACACGATGCCGACAATCGTCCAAACGGTATCCTCTGAACCACGAAAAACGATTTGGTCGCCGACTTCAGTGTTATGTTCATTGGCAAATCGCTGTTCGACTGCGATTTCGTTCTGACCACCGACCGGGTAGCGTCCTTCCACGACTCGTGAAATTGGCTCTAGCCGAACCTGTTCAAAAGGTTTGGTGAAGGCGATGACCGATCCCGGTTCAAAGTCGTCGTCCCCAGTCGAGTGCCAGTCAATTGGATAGATCGCCTGTCCTTCGACCTGCTGTATACCGGGGAGTGCCCGCAGACTATCAATGAATTTTTGATTGTCATCCAGTGAAAGCTGCCCACCACTAGAGACAATGTAAACATGGGTCATCGCGATTTCTTTTTCGTCGAGGTCTTCATTCAATTGGGAAATCAACAAATCACCCATACCGACGAGGGTCGTTACACCAAAGACTCCAATCATAATGCTGAGGACAACCAGTGCTGTGCGCCCTTTGCGCGAAAGTATATCCCTAAGGATTTTCCGCATATGGGTTTTGGACATCAGACTCTGCTCCTTGCAATAGGTTTGCCGGATTTTGAGAGATGCATCAAAAAGTAGTAGAACGGCGAAACGTTAGCTCAGGTTGACATTTCACTGTAACCCGATAAGGGTATGAGCAAATTTCAAAACCCAAGATGACGAAGTACAACAAAACACCACCCGATGACGCTCTCGATACAGCCATACATCATAGTCATACGCAGAGTTGGCTACCAAAGTTTCGCATAGGGTAGACCAGACCTTGAAGCCTTAATGTGTCAACGGAACCTAGCCTCCGCCAGCGAGTTCCTTTGGTGTGCCTTCCTGCCAGAAAGTAAACAGGCTGCCTACGGACTGCCCTAGATGATTACAGCGAATCCCTTCCGCTAGAACGGGAGCAATCGTTTCAACATGCAGTTTGTTAAGTTGATCGGAACGCGGTGAATGGACCGTATCCGTACAAACCACCTCGCGCACGATGTCCACCGCATTGATGTTCTTGACAGCATTCCCAGAAAACAAGCCATGTGTACAGGCGAGGGTGATTTCCTCAACACCATAACGATCACGTAGCGTTTCGGACATTTTGACCATCGTACTCCCTGTCGCAATCTCGTCATCAATAATGATGGCCCTGCGTCCAAACTGGCCACTCCACAAGACGTCATCAACTTCGACCTCAGAGTCGCCATGCCGAACTTTTGTGCCAATTGCTAACGGTAGGTTGAGCAGCTTGGCAAAACGGGAAGCATTCTTGGCGTAGCCTGTGTCGGGTGATACTAAAACGGTCTCGCTTAGATCACGGCGGCGGAAATATTGGGACAAGATGTAGGTGCTGGTCAGATGGTCTAGTGGGATACTGAAGAAACCATGAACCTGACTGGAATGAAGCGCCATTGTAATGACACGATCCGCCCCTGCTTGGGTAATCAAATCAGCCACCAATCGGGCAGTGATACAAATACGCGGCGCGTCCTTTTTGTCGGATCGGCTGTAGGAAAAATGGGGAATAACCGCTGTCACACGACTGGCAGCGCCCGTTTTGGCGACGTTCAACATCATCAACAACTGCATAAGATGATCTTGAGCAGGCTCAGAAAGCGACTGAATGATATAGACATCCTTGCCGCGCACGCTTTCGGTCAATTGAATCCACAAATTATCATTGCTAAACCGTTTATAGTTGGTGTGCCGGAGGGGTACTCCTAATAAACGGCAAATATCCTCTGCCAGTGGGAGATTGGACTCCCCCGAAAAAATGAACAAGTCGTCCAGTCGGTCGCTACTCGTTAACACAGGTTGCCTCTTATGCTCGATGGTTGCCAGCGGGATTATGAAAGTCTCAGCTTTAAATATCTTTAATTGTCCCAAAGAACTAAAGGGTTCGCAATGAATAAAACAGCCGATATGGTTTGAATTCTTTAAACTGTTAAATGGATAAAAAAAGGGCAGATTCATCACCTACCCTCCTGATTTCAGTGCTTATGCCATGTTGATCGAGTGACCTAAGATGCCATGCGCCGCTTCTTTTAGCGCCTCACTTAAGGTGGGGTGGGCATGAACATTCCGGCCTATTTCCTCGGCAGTTAGTTCAGCATAGTGCGCAAGGGTCAATTCGGGCAGCAGTTCGGTCACGTCTGGGCCGATCAGGTGTGCCCCCAAGATTTCGCCGTAGCGTTTGTCGGATATGAGTTTTACAAAACCGATATTTTCGCCTAAGCCATGTGCTTTGGCATTGGCTTGGAAGGGGAAACTGTAGACGGTGATGTCATAGCCTTTTTCTTTGGCCTCGGCTTCGGTATAGCCAAAACTAGCAACTTGCGGCTGGCAGTAGGTGGCCCGCGGTAGCATGGCATAATCAAGTGTGATGGTTTCGACCCCCGCGATATTTTCACAGCAGATCATCGCCATTGCTTCTGCCACATGCGCCAACATCAATTTACCCGTTACGTCGCCAATCGCCCACACACCGGGGATATTGGTCGCCATGCGTTCGTCAATTTCAATCGCACCGCCTTTTTCGGCAATCTTGAGGCCCTTAATATTCTCAAGGCCATAGCCTTTGGTACGGGGACGGAAACCGATGGATTGCAGCACTTCTTCCGCTTCCAATACTTCCTGCTTGCCGTCGGGGGTGGTCACAGTGACACGCACTTTGTCGGGGAGTTCTTCGATCTTTTCGACCTTCGTCCCCGTCATAACCTTGACACCCATCTTTTTATACTGCTTTTCCAACTCGGTGGAGACGTCAATATCTTCACGTGGCAGCATCCGGGGCATGAATTCGACCATTGTGACCTGTGTGCCATAGTTGTGCATGATATAGGCAAACTCGCAGCCAATCGCACCCGCCCCAACGACAATCACGGATTTTGGCACAGAATCTCGTTGAATGACTTCCAAGTAGGTTAAAACGCGCTTACTCACTTGGGTGTTTGGCAGCAGCATGGTTTCGCTGCCCGCCGCGATAATCAGATTTTTGGTTTTGAGGGTTTCCGTGCCGCCAGCATTGAGGGCGACTTCGATGGTGGATTTGTCTTTGATTGTCCCCCAGCCTTCATACGTATCAATCTTGTTGGCCCGCATCAGGAACTGCACACCCTTGACCCGTCCATTGGCGACACGCCGGCTACGGTCAAAGGCGACTTTATAATCTACCTTGACCTCACCCTCATAGATAAAGCCAAACTCTTTCGCTCGATCTCGTACAATATGGGCCAATTCTGCGTTGCGGAGCAGGGCTTTGGATGGGATACAGCCAACATTTAGGCAGACCCCGCCCCACCATTGTTTCTCGACAATGGCTGTTTTGAGGCCCAATTGAGTGGCCCGAATCGCTGCGGTATAGCCGCCCGGCCCCGCACCTAATACGATGACATCATATTCTTTTGCCATGCAATGTTCTCCTTGAAGCGTGCATCAAACGATACCCGCGCTTATTACCCCTGTGAGTCAGACAGAACTGCAAGGGGAAATTATACTAGATGGAAGGGTGAAAAATCTAAATGAAATTATTCGTGATAATGCGGGTTATCACTAGGTAATCGCCCCAAATGCAATATAGGAGACAAAAAACCGAATTTCTCCAAAAGTTCTTCCGTAATTTGCTCAAAAACTCATCCGAAATTATAAAAACAGACTTGCACATCTGCGAAATAAAAGTAAGTACCCTACCGCATTAAGCCATGATTTCAAGAAATAGTACGGATCTTGCCTTAAAAAAGGAAGGTTGCACAATTTAAATATGCATCCGTCCATTAAAAATATGACGTCTTGTACTATGCCCCTCTGTACCCCTTCGGTATGTTAGGAATATAGCTAGAGCCGAGAAAAGAGGCTGTTCAATGACCAAGGGAACTATTTTTATTGATCAAGAACGCTGTAAAGGTTGTAGTCTGTGCGCGGCGGTGTGCCCCCAAGAAGTAATCGCCATGCAAGACGACCGCCTCAATCACAAAGGGTATCACCCAGCATCCCTCAACGAAGCCGATGCCCATTGTACCGGATGTGGTGTTTGCGCTCTGATTTGCCCCGATGTCTGCATCACCGTCTATCGTGAAGCGCCCGTCAAGGCCGCACGTGCTGCGGTTACCTGCTAACTGAAGGAATCCACTCATGGCAAAAGAAATGTTGAAGGGAAATATCGCCATTGCAGAGGCGGCTATCCGTGCTGGTGTTGAAGCCTATTTTGGTTATCCGATCACCCCTCAGACCGAACTACTTGAGCATATGTCCAAACGGATGGTCGAGCTTGATCGGGTGTTTTTGCAAGCCGAAAGTGAAGTAGCCGCCATCAATATGGTCTATGGCGCAGCTTGCACCGGTGTACGGGTTATGACATCGTCGTCTAGCCCGGGTTTTAGTTTGATGCAAGAGGGCCTGTCTTACATCGCGGGTTCAGAATTGCCCTGCGTGGTGGTTGATGTGATGCGCGGTGGTCCCGGTCTGGGAAATATTCTCCCCTCACAAGGCGATTATTTCCAAATTACTCGTTCGGCAGGGCACGGCGACTATCACCCGATTGTTTTAGCCCCTGCATCAGTGCAAGAAGCAGTGGATTTGACTGCCCTTGCGTTTGATCTCGCCGACCAATATCGTCATATCGTGATTATTGCCGCCGACGGCCTGATTGGTCAGATGATGGAGCCAGCCGAACTGCCCCCCATGCAGCCAGTGGCTACAGATCGTCCCAATTGGGCGTTAACCGGGGCCAAGGACCGCAAGCCTAATTCCATCGTCTCGTTTTATCTCAAGGCCGAGGAAGAAGAAGCATTTAATCTCAAGATTCAGGCCCGCCTCCACGAAATCCAGAAAACCGAGCAGCGATTTGTTGAATACTACACTGACGATTGCGAATTGCTGGTGATCGGTTATGGTTCTAGCGGACGTATCGCCTTGAGTGCGGTCCAAACCGCCCGTGAGAATGGGATGAAAGTTGGTCTTTTCCGCCCGCTGACCTTATGGCCCTTCCCCGAAAAACGCTTATCAGAACTAGCGGATGAAGTTGGGGCTTGTCTGGTGGTTGAAATGAGCGCCGGGCAGATGATCGAAGATGTGCGTTTGGCGACAGGCGGGCAAATCCCGGTCGGGTTCTATGGTCGGATGGGTGGCGTGATCCCCATGCCCGACGAAATCCTGCAAGCCATTCAGACGCATTGTCGGCAGTTGAGCCAAAATTGTGAGGGGATTCCCACCCCGCTGGAGAGAGTGAACTCATGATGACGACCACAATCAATGAAGCCAGTACACTGGTTTTTGAGCGCCCCGACAGTCTAGCCACCTGCAACACGAATTATTGCCCCGGCTGCACACATGGTGTCGCCCATCGTTTATTGGCAGAGGCTATTGATGAATTGGGCTTGCGCGAACAGACCATTCTGGTATCCCCTGTTGGCTGTTCGGTATTTTCTTACCAATATTTCCAGACGGACGGTTGTGTGGCGGCACATGGTCGCGCCCCGGCGATGGCAACCGGTATCAAGCGGGTACAGCCGGACAAGATGGTAATTACCTATCAAGGTGACGGTGACCTTGCATCCATCGGCATGGCGGAAATCGTCCATGCGGCGGCACGCGGCGAGAATATTACAACGATTTTTGTGAACAACGCGATTTATGGCATGACAGGGGGACAGATGGCCCCTACATCGCTCCCCGGTCAAAAAACGACCTCATCACCACTCGGACGAAATACCATTATGACAGGTTATCCGGTACGGATGAGTGAATTGCTATCAACCCTCGACGGGGCATCGTATATTGTGCGCCGTTCGCTGCATGACGTGGCGAATATCCGCAAAGCCAAGAAAGCCATTTTGACCGCCCTCAAGGTGCAAATGAATGGCAAAGGCTTTAGCATGGTCGAATTGCTCTCCAGTTGCCCCACCAATTGGGGTCTGGAACCAGTTGAAGCCCTGCACTGGATTGAGACGAACATGATTCCTGCTTTCCCGTTAGGGGATTACAAAGTCAACGAGGATGTCAGGTCGCTTTAAACTGGGTGGAGTTTAGGAGGCAATTTAACATGCAAACGGAAATTATTTTTGCCGGTTTTGGCGGGCAAGGCATCATGTTCGCCGGACAGGTATTGGCCTACGCAGGTATGGACGCCGGGTTAGAATCTACATGGATTCCATCCTATGGGCCAGAAATGCGCGGCGGCACAGCCAACTGCTGTGTGGTACTGGCGGATCGTCCCATCGGTTCACCAGTCGTGCGTCATCCCCAAGTTGCAGTCGTTTTTAACAATCCGTCATTTGAAAAATACGAATCGAATGTCGCACCGGGTGGGTTATTGGTGTACAACGCATCCCTGATTACCTTAAGCCCGACGCGCGACAATATTGAATTTTTGCCAATCCCTGCCAGCGCCATCGCGGATGAACTAGGCAACATGCGCCTTACCAACATGGTGATGCTCGGTGCGGCAATCACAGCGCGACCCATTCTCGGCTTAGACGATGTGAAACGTGCCCTTGAAGAACATCTACCAGCTCGTCGCCGTGATTTGCTGCAATCGAACTTTGTCGCATTGGAACGCGGCATGGAATGTCTATTGAATCCTGTCCCCGCTCGATAAAACAACAAAAGGGGTGGTTGCTTAAACGATCATCCCTGTCTTCCTCAATCCCCTCTACAAAACATTCATTTTTAACCGAAAGGAAACTGTAAGTTTGCGGTTGCGTTCGTAAGCTCATATGCAAGGCCGTTCCCCTATGATAGTGATATGAAGGTTTGAAGGTCACAAAAAATGTTTTCGGGGGATCGAAAATGCAACTCTCACAAACTAAACAGGGATATAACAAAAACGCGGCGCAGAGCCAAATTAAATCTGCTGCCGCTAATATGCGGACGCTGGCCTATTTCACTGCCAAGCGTGCGATTGATATTGCCGCTGCCAGCCTTGTGCTGCTGGTTCTCGGTATCCCGATGCTCATCATCGCCATGCTAATCGAAATCGAAACTCCCGGCTCGGCGATTTTCGCCCAAGAACGTGTCACCGCCCGCCGCAAACGTATTGTGAACGGCAAGGCCGAATTTGATGTAGTCACATTCACCTGCTACAAATTCCGAACCATGTACAAAGATGCTTCCAGCGAGATGCACCAAGCCTTCATGAAAGCCTTCATCAAGAACGATGCAGCGGCGATGGCAGCTATTAATGGCGCGGAAAATGCTGAAGTCAAGAAAATCGTCAAAGACCCGCGTGTCACCCTGATTGGCAAGTTCCTACGCAAGACCAGCTTGGATGAACTGCCCCAATTCATTAATGTGCTTAAGGGCGAAATGACACTGGTTGGCCCCCGCCCCTGTATTCCATACGAAGTTGAGGAATATCAGGCATGGCACAAGCAACGTCTACAGGCCATCGGTGGTATCACCGGTCTGTGGCAGGTCAGTGCCCGCAGCGCCGCCGATTTCGATGGCATGTGCAAGCTCGACATTGAATACATCGAAAGCCAGTCTTTGATGACCGATATTAAGATAACCCTGAAGACCCCACTCGTAATGATTTTCGGGCGCGGTGGGTTCTGATTCTCCGACCTTTCAATCACCTTTCAAACCTTGCAAGGAGGGCAGGTTGTCCGCCTGCCCTCTTCTTTTTTGTTGAGGAAAGCAAGGGTAGTTGAACCACCCTTGCCTGCTTGATGAACTATCCGACGGGGTGACGATAGTGGGTAATGGCCTGCATGTATTGGGCACGTTCGAAGGCTTCGGGGTTGGCGGTATTCTGCTGGCTCATACTGCCTCGCATCTGTTGGATAGATTCATATTCATGCGTTTCCAACCAATGCACCAAATCCGTTTCAATCTTACGCAGATGGTCAATCCCATTTTTCAATAGGGTTGAGGCCATCATGGTGACACTCGCGCCAGCCATGACCATCTTCAGTACGTCTTCGGCTTCGTGAATACCACCTGTTGCTGCAAGGTCAGCGTCTACACGCCCATACAGAATGGCGATCCAGCGTAAAGGCAGACGGAGGGCCTGCGGTGTGCTTAACAACACATGCGGTTTGACTTCAAGGCTTTCGACATCAATATCAGGTTGATAGAAGCGATTAAACAGCACCAAACCATCGGCATATTCGCTTAGACGCCGTGCCATATACGCCATATTGCTGTAGAACGGGCTGAGCTTGATGGCAACAGGAATATTGAGCGCCGACTTGACGGCTTTTACTGTTTCAATCACCTGCTCCTCCACCTGCGCCCCGGTCATATAGGGGTCGGTGGGGATGTAGTACATATTCAGTTCAAGGGCGTCGGCCCCGGCTTCCTGAATTTGTTTGGCATATTTCACCCATTTACCAACGGTGATGCCGTTCAAACTCGCGATCACGGGGATTTTCACGGCGGCTTTGGCTTTGCGGATATGCTCCAAATAGCCATCGGGGCCGACGTAATATTCCGCAGGGCGGGGGAAATAGGAGAGCGCTTCCGAAAAACTTTCCGCGCCATAGGTCAGGTGATGTTCCAGCGCAAACTGCTCCATGCGGAGTTGTTCTTCAAACAGCGAATACATCACAACCGCGCTGGCTCCGGCCGCCTCTAACTTTTTGAGGTTATCAATCTTCTCCGACAGCGGTGAAGCGGAGGCAACCAGCGGCGAGCGCAGGTTAAGCCCCAAGTAGGTGGTTTTTAGTTCGACCATGATTTAGTGTCCCCCATTTCCGTGCTGACTATAATCACGCGAGGCCAGATATTCATACATGGCCCAGCGCTCGTGTATATCCTGTTGTGCCAAATCAAAGAGTTGGCGTGAGACTTCCGGACTGCTTAGTTCCAACATGCGGAAGCGGTTTTCCATCCGGAGATATTCTTTGACAGGCACTTTGGGTGCGCGTGAATCGAGTACCAACGGATTCTCGTTTTGGAGCGCACGTTCGGGGTTATAGCGATACAGCATCCATTGGCCTGTATCTACCGCTGCCTTTTGATTCTTGAGCGCGGTACTCATCTCGATACCATGCGCGATACAGTGGCTGTAGGCGATAATAATGGATGGGCCGTCATAGGCTTCGGCTTCTAGGAAGGCTTTGAGCGTTTGTTCGTCCTTTGCGCCCATTGCAACGCGAGCGACATAGACGTTGCCATAGCTCATGGCGATCAAGCCAAGATCCTTCTTGTTGGCGCGTTTACCGGCGGCGGCAAATTTCGCCACCGCAGCCAGCGGCGTCGCTTTGGACATCTGGCCGCCCGTGTTCGAGTAGACCTCGGTGTCCAGGACCAGGACGTTGACGTTACGACCACTCGCGAGCACGTGATCCAGCCCGCCGAAGCCGATGTCATACGCCCAACCATCACCGCCGATGATCCACACGTCCTTGCGCACCAGATAGTCGGCTAGATCGTGCAGCCGCTTGGCATCATCGCCCGGCAGTGATTGCAGTTTGGCCTTGAGCGCTGCCACGCGTTCGCGCT
>JBGSUK010000004.1:0-144621 GCA_041753455.1 Anaerolineae bacterium
GGTTTCGCTGGTATCACCCGGCACAAAGGTCACCGTGCCATCTACCACACTGTAGTCCGCTGGCGTCGTCGCTGTCCCCGCTACATCAGCGAATTGCACCGTTACGGTACGTCCACTCGCCGCCGATAGCGAAACCGTGAAGTTCAATGTCCCATCAGCCTCGTCAACCGTCACATCATCAATACTGACGGTTGGCAACGGGTCATCATCGGTAATCGTCCCCACGCCTAAGGTATTCGCCGGAGTCGGGTCAAGTGTCGCATTGGTCGGTGCGCCCAATTGGATGTTGAAAGTCTCATCATCTTCATCCAAGGCATCCGGATTGATCGTTACATTGATGGTTTCAGAGGTATCACCCGCCGCAAAAATCAACGGACTACCAGTCGTTACCACATAATCGGCTGCCGTCGCGGTCACATCCGAAGCCGTGAAGGGTACATCGATATTCAAGCCACTCGCCGCCGATAGCGTGATCGTGAAGGTCATTGTTCCATCGGCTTCATTGGCGGTCACATCGTTGATGCTCACGGTTGGCGGATTGTCATCGTCCGTAATCGTGCCATCACCAATCGTATTGGCAGGATTCGGGTCAGGATTTGCACCTACAGGGCTACCAAGTGTCACTACGACCGTTTCATCAAGCTCATCGAGTGCATCACGATTGACCGTGACCACAATATTTTCGCTCGTATCGCCGGGGCTAAATGACAATGGGCTGACGGGTAAGAAGGTATAGTCAATTCCACCGCCCGATGCTGTACCGCCAATTGAGAATGGCACTGTCACAAGTGAGCCACTTGCTGCGGAAAGGGTGACCGTATAGGTAATCGTGGTCGAACCGGGGCCTGTACCTTCAAGGACGGCACCGGGGTCATTGATGCTCACCGTTGGCAAGGCACTGGTTACAGTCGCGCAGCCGGAATATTCCGATGTTTCCCCACCTGCGGCACCATTGTTGCTGGTTGCGGTTGTGGTGATGACATTCCCAAGTGTGACGCTGGGTAAACCCGTCACCGTAAAAGGTTGGGCCACGCCTGTACTGGCAACTACGAGCGAACTTGAACCGAGGTAAACCGCCCCTTCGCCATTGCCTGAACTATCGCAGCTTGGGCTAGAGAAAAATTCAAGCTGATAGGTTCCCGCGATGGTCGTCAAGTTCCCACTGACCGTCAACGATGGCCCACTGACCACGTTCGCGGATGTCAACACTGGGAAGTTTTGCTGATCGTTGTTGCCCGTATCGGCATCATTGGCATCATTCGCGGTGACACCAAAGGTCGGCACCGATTGAACCGGGCGCTGCACAATATCAATACCTAGATTGGTATTGTTCGAGGTCGTATTCTGTAAAATACGGTTATTCAAGGAGGGGATGAACGCAATTGGCCCACCAAGGTCATAATATTCATGGTCAACAACAATGCCGCGTAGGTTGTTATTGACGACGTTGCCTTGAATCAGGCTATCCGAAGCCCCTTGCAGGAAAATACCGTGTTCGCCATTACCGAGCGAACCTGTACCGCTGCCATTGGTGCCAATAAAATTATTGGTCACCGTCATATCATCATTATTTATAGAACCGGATGTCAGGACCAAAAAGCCATAACTTTGGAGACGGATGGCAGTACCATACAAACCGGAAACATAATTCCCCGTGATGGTATTACCCGGAGAGTTACGAATACGCATCCCGTCTGAATAGTTCCAAGCCTCTCCGAGTGCGCCCCAATCTATAATCTCGCCGGGAATCGCCCCGGTACCCGCACTGTTCAATCCTACGTAGTTGTTGCGGATGATATTGCCAGAGGCTACTCCATCGCCCGCCCCGTAAGAGATAATAACGAGGCCAGTTTCATCATTACCACTGATAACATTACGTTCCGCGATAGAAGCGCCGCCGATGATGTTGTCATCAGAGTTGATAATCTGAAGCCCGATGCGACCATTACCGATTGCGGATGTACCGGCAGCATTGGAACCGATGAAATTTCCAACGACGGTGTTGCTATCAGCCTCATCGCGAATCTTGACACCAACATAGCCGAAGGTCTCGCCGTTACCAGAAACAAGGTTGCAGTCACCTGTACAGTTATTGCCTACTAGTAGGCC
This sequence comes from Anaerolineae bacterium, assembly GCA_041753455.1. Lineage (GTDB taxonomy): Bacteria > Chloroflexota > Anaerolineae > Aggregatilineales > J027 > CFX10. The sequence continues at coordinate 2,110 of JBGSUK010000004.1, forward strand.
ACTGGTCCCGCCAACGGTGTTGCCTGTGACGCCCACAATCTCCACACCCGCACCATCATTGAGGCCACGATTGCCATCGGCTGCTGTTCCCGCCGCATTCGTCCCAATGTAATTGCCCCGAACGGTATTACTATTACTCTCAATACGGATACCGCTATTGGGGAATCCTTGAATGACCAAGCCTTGGATGATGCTGCCAGAGCTGCCACCTGCTAGAAACAAACCATTGGTAGTTGAGCCACCAATCGTATCGCCATTCAATACAATAATCGGGGCACTCACCCAACCCGGTTGGCTACGGCCATTAATGACCACTTGGTCAGTAATGTTGGGTAGCGCCGTCGTAGCAATGATGGTAAAGGGCGCGCTCCCTACAATATTGAAGTTAATCGTATCAGGATCACCCGTCGTCCCATTATGAGAGCACTCATTAACGGTGGTATTGGAATTGGTCGCCAGAATCGCTTCACGTAGCGAACATGCCCCGTCAATGGCATTTGCATCAGACGTCGTGGTGACGGTAATCGTATCAGCAGCCTCTACCCGGCGTGCTGGACTGAATGGTTCGCTAACGTAAGGAATATAGGGCAGTACAAGTGCCAGCAGCAGCATTGCCACTAGCCCTCCCAAAACAGCGCGATATAACGTTCTGTGGGAGGCGTGCGCTCGGAATGTTGTTTTTCCAGAGCCTATTCTATGATTGCGTGGTGTCAACATGACCCCCTTAAAAACACTCAAATAAGATTTGATTTGACAGTTAAGTCCTTATCGTCCGTCATAAATGTATCGGATGATACTTGCAATGAGTTTGATCTACGGCCTCATTACCTTGCAGACGCCTTACATTTTTGTCGTGATTTTGTCAACAAAAAGTTGGCAGAACAAGACAAATTTACCCAATACAAACATTTTTGCATGGATTACATTTGATTTGAGTTTATCATTTTATTACGATCTGTGTCTTTTCAACAATCTCAAGGAGCTTTCTTACAGCTTTCTGACAACAGTGTTTCGTTCAAACACAACTGGCGATACAATGTTAGTAAGAATATAGGTATCATTGGTAGAATAAATCTAAGATATGCTGTTTTCTCAATCTCAGTTGGTTATCAAAGTGATTCGGAGTCATCATTTTATGAAGACAATCTACCTCCCCCTACTCCGGTTAATGTTTCTAGGATTAGTGGCGCTGCTCGTTCTGCATCTTCCGGGCAACGCCCTAGCAGAATGCTGTACTTCTGGCAATTACTACTATGTCTTTACAGGCTTTAGTGGCACATGCCTAGATGGCGGAAATGGCAATGTCGTAGTTAGCGGCACCTTCCTCCGCGAAGCCTATCTCCCAGCCAACAATGTCAATAACTATGCCGTTAGTAGTCCAAATTTTGCGGGTTCATTTTCGCTTGCTGCGGTCGGTACAGAAACCACCGGGCAATATGGGAACTTTTTGATTAACCATACCTCAGCCCCCGGTACGGCCCCGCTTTCCGTCTCGGTGACCATCAACACCCAAGTAGACGGTGTTATCATTGGCTCGACCACCGCGACCGCCACATGCAGTGCGATTGGTGCGCTTCCCACTGTGACCACCTCCCATAACTATACGTCGCTCGGCAACAGAGGCAATGGCAACATCTATGATGGCCGCTTGAACACCGACGCCGGTGCGCCTGCCATCATCTATCCCGGCTCGCTCCGCATCTATGCCTATGACCCGGTGGATTGTGTTAGCACGTTGGTGTTGACCATCAGCAACGAAACGATTGAAGCACTGGGTGTCCCGGCAGCAAATACTGCACTTGGCAGCGCCATCAATCCATTCACCGATCAGTCCATCGTCATCTATCGCCTTTCGTCTGGCGAATTCCAGATGAACACCAGCTATGCCAATGGCAAAGCCTATATCTTTACCTGGAATGAAGACGCCAGCCACCGCTACTATCCCAGCTACTAATCCCTATGCAAAAACATCTTGAGATTACCCGTCGGCGAGTTCAGGCTTTCAAAGGCCAACTCGCCGAACGGCTTTATACACATACCGCTTCTGTCCAAATTTCGACTTATGTTGCACCCGGACGCATCACCTTTGCTGAAGCGATGCGCGGTGACTATCGCCCCTGCGAGATTGGGGAGCTTTTCCGCCCGCTTTGGTCAACCCACTGGTTCAAAGTGGAAATCCATATCCCCGACAATTGGCAAGGTCAAGAAGTCCACTTGCGCTGGGATTCATCCTCCGAAGCCTGCGTTTGGCAAGATGGCGTCCCACTGCAAGGGCTGACAGGTTCGGCGCGAACAGGTGATGGCGATGGTTGGGATCGGCAAAAACCCATCCGCACCACCTATCGCCTGACCCAATCCGCGCAGGGGGGTGAAGATATCACCCTCTATATTGAAGCCGCTATTAACGGCATGTTCGGCCTGATTAACGGCGACGAATTTCGTCAATTGGGTCTCTTGCGCCAAGCCGATATTGCTACCTTTGACCGCTCCATGTGGGATTTATTATGGGATTACACCATCGTCGCAGATATGGCGATCCACCTACCCCTCAATACGCCGCGTGGGGGTCAAGCCCTCTATGCCGCCAACGCCATCGTCAATCAGGTCTATCTGGATGACCCCTCGACATGGCCTACCGGACGTGAAATCGCGGCCAAATTCCTGAGCGCCCGCAATGGGGACGGTCAGCATAATCTCTCAGCGATTGGGCACGCTCATATTGATACGGCATGGCTGTGGCCTCTGGCGGAAACGATGCGGAAATGTTACCGCACTTTTTCGACCGTCTTATGTTATATACAAGACTACCCCGATTACAAATTTGTCTGTTCGCAAGCCCAGCAATTCGCATGGATGAAAGAACAGCAGCCTGCCCTATATGCCAAAATCAAGGCGGCGGTGCAAGCGGGTCGTTTTATCCCAGCGGGTGGCACATGGGTCGAACCCGATTGCAACATCCCTTCCGGTGAATCGCTGGTGCGTCAATTTTTATATGGACAGCGTTTTTTCCAGCAAGAATTTGGCATCACCTGTAATGAATTTTGGCTACCCGATACCTTTGGCTATCCGGCGGCGCTGCCTCAAATTATGCGCGGTGCAGGCATTGAATATTTCCTGACACAAAAGCTCTCTTGGAATCAATTTAATAAACCTGCCAGCAGCACGTTTATTTGGGAAGGGCTGGACGGTAGTCAGGTTTTGGTGCATTTCCCACCTGCCGACACCTATAACGCCAATGCCAGCGTCCAGCAGCTTTTACATAATGTCGCCAATTTCAAAGACCATGAACGTGCCAACGAAAGTTATTATCTGTTTGGATATGGCGACGGCGGTGGCGGCCCCACGCAGGAAATGCTCGAACAACTAGCCCGTGTCAAAGATGTGGACGGCCTCCCACGTGTCGAAATTCGCACCCCGCAAGAATTTTTTGAACGCTGCAAGGCCGACGGCAAAGATTTGCCTGTTTGGGTCGGTGAACTCTATTTTGAACTGCATCGTGGGACATATACGACCCAAGCCCGCAACAAACTCCACAATCGTCGCGCCGAAATCTTAATGCATAACCTTGAATTTCTGGCAGCGATGGCCCATGCCACCAAAGCCGCGCCCTATCCCTCTGCCGAAATTGAGCGCCTGTGGAAGTTGATTTTGTTGAATCAATTCCACGACATCATCCCCGGTTCGTCCATCCATGAGGTCTATGAAGATTCCGAGCGCGACTATCGGGAAGTTTTTGAGACAGGTAAAAGGTTGCTGGATGACAGTGTTAATGCACTTTTTCCCGATGGCGATAAATATCTAGCCATCTTCAACGCTTCCCCAATCCCACATGAGGGAATTGTCGAACTTCCGGTAGATTTGCCCACACATCAAAAATCATACGATGGTAAAGCACTATTTGAAATATGGATCGCCGAAAATGGCTATGCTTTGGTCAAGCTAAAAGATCGTACAATGCCTACAAAAAGGTTTTGGAACAGCACGGCCCAAATTCAGGAACAAGGAGCAAATTTTGTACTAGAGAATTATTACATTCGTGCGGTTATTACGGGCGATGGGCATTTGCTGAGTTTACAAAGACTAGATCACCGACATCCTACCGATGAAGATGGCCCGATGGATAGGGAAGCTATCGCGTTTGGAAAACTAGGAAATCACTTCGTATTATATGATGATAAACCAGTAGATTGGGATGCTTGGGATGTAGATATATTCCATCTTGAAAAAAGACTTGATGTTAATCCGCAGGTTTCGGCAAAAATACTTGAGGAAGGACCATTACGGGTCAGCATCCTACTTGAAACTAAACTTGGGACCAAGAGCAAAATAAGGCAGATTATCTCGCTCGGCTGTATTTCGGAATACCTTGAGTTCAAAACCGAGGTTGATTGGCAAGAAAAAGGCAAATTCCTCAAAGTTGAGTTTCCACTAAACGTTCATACCGATTACGCCACCTATGAGACACAATATGGCTGTATTCGACGACCAAATCACTTTAATACGAGTTGGGATATAGCACGGTTTGAGGTGTGTGGTCATCGCTGGGCTGATCTTTCAGAGACCGGATTTGGCGTCGCTCTCATTAATGACTGCAAGTATGGGTATTCTGCACATAGGAATGTACTAAGTCTTTCCCTCTTGCGATCACCAAATTGGCCCGATGTCCAAGCCGATACGGGCGATCACTCGTTTCGTTATGCAATAATGCCTCATTCAAGTCCATTATGGGAAAGCCGAGTTATTGAAGCAGCGATAAAGTTCAATAATTCTTTAATTATCAAGCCTACGAGCAATTTCCCACACAACACACCGCATCCGCTAATGAAGACAGAGATTGTTATGCTAGATGCTATAAAAAAAGCAGAAGACTCCGATGCAGTCGTGGTTAGGTTATATGAACCACATGGAAAACGCGGCAAAGCCAAGTTTTTTGCTATGTTTCCCGTTAAATCAGTATGGCGCTGTAACTTATTGGAACATGAAGAGGAACAACTTGAATGGAACTACGAGAAGGGCATGAATGAAAAAGAAAGTCCAGATGACGATGTATGGGGTGGAACAACATTTGAAGCCACCCCATTCCAGATTATCACGCTTAAACTCGAACTTGAAGATGAACTAGACATCTAGCTGTCGAGCAGGCAACCCTACAGGCAAGGCGGCAGGTCGAGCGCAGGTACTACTAACCTCGACGTGTCGCCCACTGTTTGACGACTCATCAAAGCAGTGCATGACATCCAACACATGATAGGCCAATTCTCCACTGGCCCGATGGGTGCGACCCGTCCGCAACGCATAGGCCATATCCGCCAAGCCGATGCCGCGTTTCCAATCATCGCCATGTGATAAGGGCTGTTGCTGCCACCCATCCCCGCCCTGCTGGAACATCAACACCTTGTTTTCATAGCCATTGGGATCAGGCACATATAGCGATCCCGCCGCGCCATAAACTTCCATGCGTGGCAGTTGGTGTTTCCAAATATCAAAGCTGTTGATCAGCGTCGCAATCGCCCCCGACTGAAATTCCAATGTCCCGGCGACATGCGTGGCGATATGCACCGGAATTTTGTGCCCATCTTTGGCAACCCGTTCGGGGAAAGAAGCCCGTGTAATCGCCGCCACCCGTTTGACTGGCCCTAACAAATTGACCAAACAAGTGATGTAGTATGGCCCCATATCAAACAGCGGCCCACCCCCCACCTGATAGAAAAAATCCGGATTCGGATGCCAGCTTTCCGGCCCATGCCCCATCATAAAAGCCACCGCCGCGACGGGTTCACCAATACAGCCGTCATCAATCAACTTGCGGCAGGTCTGGTGTGGCCCAAACAAAAAGGTATCCGGCGCACATCCCACCAATACGCCCTTTTCTTTGGCGGCTTGGATAACCTTATAACCATCTTCGCGGCTGACGGCTAATGGCTTTTCCGAATAGGGATGTTTGCCCGCCTCGATAATTTTCAAGCTGACCTCGGCATGTACCGCCGGGATGGTCAAATTGATGACAAACTCGATTTCCGGGTCGGCCAGTAGTTCATCTACCGTCAGCACTTTGGGGATGTTGTGTTCTTTGGCAGCAGCGGCGGCTTTTGTCATGTCCATATCGGCGCAGGCCACCAACTCCAAAATATCGAAGGCCCGACAGCCGTTGATATAGGCCGGACTGATGTTGCCCGTCCCGATAATCCCAACCTTAACCTTTTCCATGAGCGAGGCCCTTTCCGGTCAAATAGGTATAGCTTTTGTGAATGGCTTCGACCATATCCGTCGCGCACTCATCGAGTTCAACAATCATCCACTTCACATTGCCGGCACTGGCCTGCACAATCGCGGCGAAATCGAGTGTGCCCTCCCCTACTGCAACCATCGGTACACCCCGCCGACCCTCGCCATCCTTGATATGCAGTAGCGGTGAACGTGCCCCAAATCTCCGCACCACATCTACCGGGTCAGCATTCCCCGCCTTGACCCAATAGGTGTCAATTTCAAATGTCACTGCCGGATCGGTCAATTCAAACATCCAGTCCAGTGCGTTTTTGCCTTCAAACACATTGGCGGGTTCAAATTCGTGATTGTGATACCCTACCGTAATGCCATGTGGTTTCAACAGTGCATTGGCCTGATTAAGTTGTTCACAAACGGCCTTGACCCCATCCAGCGTCTTGAAATTATCGGGGGACAACCAAGGCACGTTCATAATCGTCGCGCCATACGCCCCTAAAGTATCCAGTAGTTGATTTTTGTTCTCCGGGGTCGCCATTGCTCCGTGAATCGCCGGAACGCTCAGGCCCAATTCCTGAAATAGCTTGGCGGCTTGTTGGGCCTTATCTGTCATTCCGCCATACGGTTCAACCCCGATATACCCCATCGCGGCCACCTTGCGAATGATACCCTCAAAATCCTGTGTCAGTTCATTGCGCAAGCTGTAAAGCTGTACGCCAATTGGTGCGGTCATTTGGTTTTACCTTCGCCCTTTTCCTTATGTATTCGATATAAAATCCACCTTGCCCCCAGCAGCACCCCGCCGCCATTGGCAAGAAAATCCAGCCACGACATGCCACGACCTTCAATCCAATGCTGACTTGCTTCCACGCTCATCCCGAACAGGAAACACAGGGCCGTGACGATTCTCAAAACGGCCTTTGCACGAATATCAGCCGACCCTGCCCACTGCCAGACCACGACCAGTATGGCAAACATCACCACATGCCCAATCGCGTCGGTGATTTCTGTCCCACCCGCCAATTTGGAGAGCCACGATACGTTTTGGTTATCCCCCGTCGAAAGTGTCAGGTAGAGAATGATGAGTGTCCACCCCAAAGGGATGAACCATCGAATGGGCTGATGTTGCAGGCGGTTGGCAATCGTCAAAATATGAAATCCTCTGGTCAATCACAACCTATTAATTGTATGCCCCTTCGCCCAACTCATCAATTGAATATGGCAGACTGCCACAAAATGCCTTTGACATTTCCAAAATTAACCTCTATAATACTTTCCAATTGATACAAAGTATCACTATTGCATATTCTGGGAGGAACTATGCCTAAAACGCTTACTCGTATTCTGATTGCTTGCCTAGCAATCATCGTCATATTGAATCTTGGCTTGCCCGTCAGCTCAACCCGTGCCCAAGAAAACCGCCTCTCGATTATCGGGAGCACCACCATGATTGCCGATGTGGTAGGCCGTGTCGCGGGTGATGCCGCCGATGTTACCCCCCTAATCGGCTATGGCGTTGATCCCCATGCCTATGAACCCAGTGCCCAAGATATTGTAACTCTTGATGAAGCCGATATCGTGTTCATTAATGGAGCAAATTTTGAAGAAGGCTTGCTCGCTATTCTTGAAGAAGCCGCCCCCGAAAATTTGGTCACGATTTCGGATTGTGTTGCCGTCTTGCCATTTGGTCTGGAACATTCCGACGAAGAACACATGGATGGAGACGAAGAAACCACCCCCACCGAGGATGCCAGCACCATCGCGGCGTTGTGTGAATCTCACTTTGTCGCGCTCGAAACGATGGGTGTCGAGGTGGAACATGAGCATGATGGCGAAGATGTGAACGCTGATGAAGGCGAATCCCACACGGAACACTTAGGCTTGCTCTATGAAGCGGGTTGTGACGAACATCATGAAGAAGAGGCTGTAGCAGAAGGCGAAGAACACGCCCATGAACACGGAAGCTGCGACCCCCACCTGTGGACGGATGTACGCAATGTGATGTTGTGGACGCTGATGGCCCGCGATGTCTTAAGCGCGGCTGATCCTGCCAATGCCGCTACCTATGCCACCAACGCCGACACCTACCTTGCCGAATTGGTCGCCCTAGATGCTGAAGTCGCAGGTCTATTAGCCTCCGTCCCCGAAGAAAACCGCATCTTGATTACTAACCACGAAACTCTGGGCTATCTCGCGGCCCGTTATGGTTATGAAGTCGTTGGTTCAGTCATCCCCGGTGGCGGCACATCTAATGAACCCTCCGCCGAAGATATCGCTGCGTTGATTGAAACTGTCCTAGATTACGGTGTGCCAGCCATTTTCAGCGAAAACACGGTCAGCACGGCTCTTGCCGAACAAATCGCCACCGAAACAGGGGCATCAGTCTATCAACTCTACAGCGATTCTCTAACCGACGTGGATGGCCCTGCCCATACCTATATTGACTACATGCGGGTCAACGCCACCACGATTATGACAGCCCTGTCCCAAGAATAAACTACCCAAGGCCCTGTCGGATTAATCTGATCGGGCCCATACCATTTATTCACAGGGTTGACCGTTGGGGTCATATTTGAGCCACATGGATCGTATTTTGATGCTATTCTCCGGGTAATTCGCCGCTAGGATAGGATCAATCCGCATTGTATCAATAAGCCCTTCCCACCCGGTCGCCAATTCGTCTAACTTAATCTCGTAGAGGTGCATATCACCGTCAAATGGTTGCTCGATACGTATCGATCGTTCTTCTGATAAATCCTCACCGGCGGATGCAAAAAAGACCTGAAGCACACGGTCGCCCGGTGCAACGTCAAATGAAACTGCCATTTCAACGATAAGTTCCGGATACATCCCCGCACAAACATTCATCGCCGTCTGCATCAAACCGGGGTCGGCACTTGCGGTTCCGTCCCACATACCCATTTCCCAACGATACTGCTTTGTAAAGCCAAACACGAACATTTTCGCCGGGTCAAAAACGTAATCATCCGGGCCGGGTGCCATCACCGGATCATAACGGTGCATAAAAACGTAGGTTGCGTATTCGCCTTCATAATACGAATGCTGGAAATAGGTTTCCCAGAGGCTCGCCATTGAGGTGATCGAATAATCCAAAAACTGATAGCTGTTGATCCACCAATCGGGCTTAGTGGCTAGAAATGGCCCGCTAAAATCGTGAGAATCACGTATAGGTTCCAATAGTTCAGGATTGGTCAATCCCAATAAATCAATGACTTCCCGATCGGTATACCAATTAATGTACCCGATCTCATAATAGGCAATGGTGCTATCGGGGTCGGTATGGGTATTCAACCACTCCGATAGATGTTGATAATCGGCATGTTTTACCCCCTCTAACTTTTCGTCTGGGATAGTGCGGTCATACCCATTATAGGAGACCACAAACAGACAAATGACACTAAACACCACCCCGATAGGCTGAAGCCACGAGATTTTGGCTTCCTTGCCCGCCATACGGAAAAGATTGGGAAGCGATCCAATACATAAGCCCGCAAAAACGGTCAGGGTAAATTGAATCGGAGCCGAATACCAAGAATAGTTGGGAACACTAATTACGGCATAGCCAAAAATAAAGATCACCACCCAATAGAATAACAGCAGGAGTTGGCGGCGATGTAAAAACGCATATACGAGGCCTAGAACCGCGACTACAATCCATAGGCTAATATCACCGATACCTGTCTCGACCATGCCAACAGGCGACCAATCCGCCAATAACGGAAGTATGCCCGTCGCAAAATTGGGATGCGTCCGCAGAAACACCACTTGGGCAATCTTGGCCTGAAAGGTGTTGGGTAGAATAGCCCCAACTGTGCTCAAGGCAAAAATGGCCCATACCAAAAACACCATCCCAAAACCCGTCACCATCTTAACGAGGCGCTCAATCGCTGGCCGATATGCCGTTAGCCGTTGATTAGCGGGTACGAGAAAAAACTCATTCAACCCAAAGGCAACCAGCAGCAGTATCCCCTCACCACGAGTCAGAAACAACAGCCCCACAGCAACGCCCGCCCATACATCATGCTTGCTTGTATACAGCATCAAAGCTAAGGTGAGCAGCAGCGCAAACAGCTTGATTTCAAATCCCAGCAGATGAACGATGGGCACATCGAACAATATCAAAACAGCGATGCTCATGCGTTCAAACCACCCTAACCCCAATACCTGCCCACGCAGTCCCCACAGCCACCCGGTTGCAATCCACGCAACCACTGACAGCCAGATCGCAATTTGGGGCATCTCAACTGAAGGTAATGCTTTGGATATGCCAGCAATCATTAGGGTATTCAGGGGGGTCGTTGTGCCAAAACTTGGCTCAGCGGTAGGGTGCAAACGGAAACTGTGGCCTTCTACGATTGATCGCGCATAGCTAAGTGTGATATAGACATCATCCAATGGGTGGATTAATTTCGTCCCGGCTACAATCGGCACAATGCTTGCCAAAGTGAGGATGAGGATGGTAAACAGCAGCAGAAATTTGGAGGCGCGGTGCGGAACAGGCTCTGTGACAGGGGTATTCATCTATAGTTAATTCCAAATTTTAAAAATCCATAAATCTGACAAATCACAATACCACACCGCCCTAGCCCTTTCAAGGACAAAAATTTGACCCTTCGCCTAACTTGCTAGGTCGGGTTAAAATCCATCGTATAATGCTCTACCCTCTATCCAAATTACGGAAGGAGTTATGTGTGGTAGACTTTCTATTTCGCGGAAACTTAGCGCAGATTGACCCGGATGTCGCCGCATTGATTGATTTGGAGGCTGTCCGCCAAGCGCGAAAGCTAATTCTTGTTCCCTCAGAATCCACTGTCCCCTATGCCGTGCGTGAGGCCCTGTCCTCGCCATTTCATAATATCTATGCCGAGGGTTATCCCCCGTCACATTGGCGCAAATTAGCTGAAGACGACCTCCTTGATGTGGACGCTCGTCTGGCCGAACTGCGCCGCAATAGCGGAAAACGCTACTATCAAGGCGCGGAAATCGCCGATATTGTTGAAAGTCTGGCCCGTCGCCGGGTGGCTGAACGTTTCGCCACCGGCAAACTGAAGGCCAACGACCTGTTTGTCAATGTGCAACCGCTTTCCGGTGCGCCTGCCAACAGTGCTGTCTATACCGCCCTGCTCCAACCCGGTGACACGCTCATGGGCATGAATTTGCTGCATGGGGGTCACCTAACACATGGCAGTCCGGTTGCCCGCAGCGGCCTGCAATACAAAATCGTCAGCTATGGTGTCCATCTCGAAACCGAACGCCTCGACTATAACGACATTCGCGCCCTTGCGTTGGAGCATAAACCCAAAATCATTGTGGCGGGTTTCACCTCCTATCCTTGGGCACCCGATTGGGCACAGTTCCGGGCCATTGCCGATGAAGCCGGGGCACTTCTGTTAGCCGATGTGTCCCATGTGGCGGGGCTGATTATCGCCGGGGTATTCCCCTCCCCCGTTGGCATCGCCGACATTGTCATGTTTACCACCCACAAAACATTGGGTGGGCCACGCGGCGCGGTGCTGATTACCCATAAATCCGCCCTCGCCAGCAAAATAGATCGTGGTGTGTTCCCCGGTGAACAGGGCGGCCCACATGTCAACACAATCACTGCCCTAGCCGTCGCAATGAAATTGGCTGGCACGGTTCAATTCAAATCATTGCAGCAGCAAACCGTCTATAATGCCAAACGCATGGCCGAGCGCCTAACCCAAAATGGTCTGCGCGTGGTCTATGGCGGCACGGACAGCCACATGCTGTTAGCCGATGTAGGCCGTATCAAAGGCCAAGATGGGTCACCCCTGTCCGGTGACATGGCAGCCCGCATCCTCGACATTGCCGGGATTGTCTGCAATCGCAATACCATCCCCACTGATGTCAGCCCGTTCCGTTCGACGGGTGTACGTTTTGGCACGCCTTGGGTCACCCAGCGCGGCTTCCGGGAACAAGAAATGGATGTCGTCACCGATGCCATTTCCGAACTGCTGCTTTCGGCCCAACCCTTCAGCTATGCAGGTGGGTTTGATCGCAAAGACTGGCGCATGAAGGTAGATTTTGAAACACTGGTGCGCGTCAAAGGCAAGGTCAATCATCTCGCCACTGAGGCAGGCATTGATTACGTCGTGCCCGATCTAGCAGAATACTACATTGAAGCCGATGCCGCCGCCGAGCATTTCCACGTCTTGCCCGATGATGAACCCTCCGAAACATGGCAAACCATCGAAATCAATGGCTCAAAAGCCGCCCGTTTCTTGGATGCCGTCGTGACCAGCGATGTCTATACCCTCGGCTTTGGCGACATGCAACCCTCATGGGTGCTGGATGGTGATGGACGAGTCTTGGCCCGTGCCGTCGTCGAGCGCCTAACTGAAGACACCTATCTGCTGCACGTCGAACGTAATGTAGACGTTATCACCGAATGGTTGATTGCCCTGTCGGATGGCTATACCCGCTTTGAACCCGGCGATCTCTATGCCAAAGTTCCCGGCTCGGTATCGGTCAGCATTTTGCCCGATGCCATCCCGCCGCAGCGCTTTGAAGGTCTTCAATTTGCCGACAGCCCCACCCCCGGCGCAGGTCTTGAGCCAGATAAAGCCTACTTTGTTGGCTGTCGTGGTATAGATGCCCCTGCCGGCGACCCCCTACCCGTTTTTGAATGGCAGGAGCCAGAATCCAACGGTCTGCTAACGACGACCATTCACGATGTCCATGTCAAATTGGGTGCGAAGATGGTGCCGTTCGCGGGGTACGATATGCCTGTTTGGTACACCACCGTCAGCGAAGAACATCTCGCCACCCGCCAAGTCGCTGGTTTGTTTGATGTCACCCACATGGGCGTCTTTGAATTTACTGGCCCCAGTGCCGAAGTCTTTTTGAATGCCATCACCGCCAACGACGTTGCTAATTTGAAGGTTGGCAAAGCCCACTATAGCTATCTGTTGGGAGTGGATGGCCTGCCGATTGACGACATTTTTGTCTATCGGCTCGGTGTCGAAGAATTTATGGTCGTGGTCAACGCCTCCAATAACGATAAAAACTGGGCATGGGTCAACGCCGTTCAAGAAGGCCTTGTCGCCATTGACCCGCAGCGCCCTTGGGTCAAAGCACCCGGACGTGAGAATGTGCTGATTCGTGACCTGCGTGCCATGACCAGCGGCATGAATCGTCGCGTGGACGTAGCGCTACAAGGGCCAAAGAGCCGTGATGTGCTGTTGAAATTGGCGGGTAGCGATGCCGACAAAGCCAAAGTCAAGGGCATGGTTTGGGCCAGCGTCGTGCGTGTCAATCTCGGCGGGCATGATCTGGTGCTTTCGCGCACAGGTTACACTGGCGAGCGTATGGCCTTTGAAATTTTCGTCCACCCCGATGAAGCGCCTGTCCTGTTTGAACAGTTGGTGGCGGCGGGTGCGACTCCCTGCGGTCTAGCGGCGCGTGACAGCCTACGTACCGAAGCGGGTTTGCCCCTCTACGGACACGAACTGGCCGGTCATTTTGATATGAACCCCGCCGATGCCGGATTCGGTAGCTATGTCAAACTGTGGAAGCCGTTTTTCGTCGGCAAACTGGCCTATCTCGAGTATGAAGCCAAGCGAGATCGTATCTGCACCCGTTTCCGCCTCGACAACAAAGGCGTGCGGCCACCCCAACCCGGTGATCCGGTCTTGGATAAACGCGGGCGTGTCGTCGGCACGGTCACATCATGCAGCATTGACAGCGAAGGTTATCAATTGGGGCAGGTACTCATCAAGACCAGTCATGTCGCCGAAGGCACCCCAGTTTTGATTTTCAGCAACGCCGCCAATACCCGCGACGGCAAATCACCCGCCGAACTTAAACCGGGTGATCGTACCGCCGTGCCCGAATCAGCGACCATCGTCAGCCGCTTCCCGAAGCGCAGTAAATAATCTCAATAGAGGGTGAGCATCATGACCATCAGCGACACACAGCATCCCGTCTATGTAATGATAGACAAAATCTGGAATCATATTCAGCGTTCCCTACTCGAAGGAAATTTTGATTATGAGGCTGCGGTTTTGATGCTCACCCAACATCTCGAAGTTGCGCGTGATCTCCAACACCCCCTGCTCGAAGGGCGCATCTTTTCGTGGCTGGCCCTTGTCGAACTAGAACTAGATCACTTTGACGCTGCGCAAGCCTACTATCAGCAAGCCCTTCCCATCTTTGAGGCCATTGGCGATAAGGCCCGCGTCGCCGCAATGATCAACAACATTGGCGAAACCTATCGCCGCACCAACCGTCACCAAGAAGCCGCCGAATGTTATGGTCGTACTCAGGCAGTCGGGCAAGCGCTGGGAGATCTGCGAATGGAAATTCTGGCAACCGCCAACGAAGGTCTGTCGCGCCTTGCCATCAACGAATTGGAACGGGCCGAAGTCCTCTTTAAACAAGCAATTGGCCTTGCGTGGAATTCCAGCAACGACGATTACATCCGTTCAGCCGTTGGAGAAGCGCACGAAGGCTTGGCCCAGATTTTCCTTGCACGCGGTTTTTATGAGGGTGCATGGGAAGAAATTACCGAAGCGCTTCAGATTCATCGGGAACGGATGCATGTTCATCACATGTCAGCAACCTATCTGACAATGGCAAGCCTTGCTGCCGCTGACCCTTCTGCGGGCAAAGACCCGGTCGGGTTTTTCCAACTCAGCCGCGAATTTGCCAGCAAAGCCCAATCCCCTGCCCGTATGACCCGGGTATTGACCATCGAAGGACACTACTGGTATGCCCAAAAATCGCAGGAAAAGGCGTTGGCCTGCTATCAAGAAGCGATCCAGCTTATCGAGCAGCATCATCTACCTGACGATATTGAACTTCTCCGTCAACGCATCCAAGAATTATCGAACGAGTAGCCATGACCACCACTGAAACACAAGACACCATTCAGGATGATCTGAAAATTCCGCATGGGGCTTTCGGTTTTCGGACAGGCAGCCGCATCCTGATGCACCTTTTGAGCAATTTTAAGGTAATCGGGCGTGAGAACATCCCCCAGCCGCCCTTCCTTGCCACCAGTAATCACCTATCCTATTTTGATGTACCTGCCGTCGCCGCCGCCATGACCCTTTCCATTCCAGCCTTCGCCGCCAAAAAATATCAGGGCACATGGATGGAACCGCTGTTTCGCATCGGTGGCCCGGTTTGGATTGAACAAGAATCCCCCGACCGCCAAGCCCTAATGCTGGCCCTCAAGCTGCTTAAAAGAGGCTCACCTTTTGCCATCGCCCCCGAAGGCCATCGCAGCCGCACCGGAGCGTTAATGGAAGCCAAAGAAGGCGTCGCTTTTATCGCCACCCGCGCCAATGTACCGATTGTCCCTTGGGTGATATGGGGTACAGAAAAAATCTTCAAACACCCGCGCCCCCAAGTCCGTGTCCACATTGGCAAACCCTATCGTCTACCGGAGGGTCGCGCCAAAGGGGATATGCTCAAGGAATATACTGACCGCATTATGTGTGCGATTGCCGCCTTGCTGCCCGAACAATATCACGGCATTTATAAGGGGCATCCACTAATTGAGGAGATGGCCGCCATTGTCCGCTGAAGTACCGCCTTTTGATATTCATGGTTTTGATGCCGCCCGCCTCGACATTCCAAACCTGCTCGCCGCCGTCGCCCAAGATCAATCACCGCAGGGTTGGACGATCGTCCCGGCCCGTCGCACAAGCCACAGCATCATTTATCGCGCCGACCCCACCGACCCCACCGAATTTCCGGTGCTGTCCATCAAACTCTATCATCAGCATGACCGTCCACGTGCCACCCGTGAAGAAGCTATTATGGGGGCGCTGCAAGAATTTGGCGTCGGCATTGGCCCCCGTCCCTTTTATGCCAGCGAAACCCCCGACGGCTTGAACGATCCGGTGTTAATCAGCGAATGGGTACATGGCACACCGCTTAAAAATGTACCCCCTGTGACCGACGAAGAAATGTGGCATCGCTTGATGACCGCCCTTGGCATTATCAAACATCTGCAATTTGCATTCACTGCCCATGCCATTCCCATGATGGGTAGCGGCGCACAACAGCCGAGCGATGCCCTTGCGATATTAAACACCGAATTAGCTACCTTATCGCCCAACCACCCGTTATATGAAACCCTCGCCCATGTGGTCAATCGTGCCCATGCCACCATCGCACCAGAATGGGCCAAACCGCCGAAAATAGGGCTGAATCGCTTCGACTTGGACTTGAATCATTTCATCTGGGATGGGCATCACCTTCGCACCGTCGGATTTGAAAACACCGATTGGGCCGACACCGCCTACGACATCGGCCAGTTTTGTGCTCATCCGCTGTATGAAGAAGTGCCTCCCAGCCATTGGGTCTGGTTCCGTTGGGAATTTGCCCGCCTATTTCATGAAGAGGAAATCATTTTCCGTTCAACCACCTACACCCAGATTGCGTATGTCTTGTGGGCCATTCGCCTGACCCAAAGCGTTGATGCCACCAGCGACCCTGCCCAGCAACGTCGTCTAACCGCCCAACGGGATCGCTATCTGAAAAAAGCGCAGAAAGCATTTGCGGGCTAGCCCCATCAAATCTTTGCTGAGATCGAGATTTATCTGCATTCCAACCCGGCCCGTATCCCCCTGTACCTGTCGGGTTTGTCACAACCGGAGATTTTAAGGAGAAATCAGTATACCCATGAGCAGTAACGGAAAATCAGCCAACGATGCCGTCATCCTCGGGGCGGCGCGTACCCCCCAAGGCCGCATCTTAGGTGCACTTGAATCATTATCGGCTGTCCAATTAGGGCAGGTCGCGGTCAAAGCAGCCGTTGAACGTAGCGGCATTCAGCCCGAACACGTCCATGAAGTGATTCTGGGCCATGTTGTCACGGCTGGCACTGGTCAAGCCACCCCCCGTCAGGTCTGGATTGGCCTCAACTACCCCAGTAGTGTCGGCGGCCTCTCAGTCAATAAAATCTGCGGCAGCGGCCTCAAAGCCGTGATGTTGGCCGCTGGTGGGATCCGTGCGGGTGATGCTGAGGTCTATGTCGCGGGTGGCATGGAAAGCATGAGCAACGCCCCCCACCTCGACACCAATCTCCGCAAAGGCTTCAAGTATGGCAACATCGAACTCAAAGACGCCATTCTGCAAGATGGCCTATGGTGCAGCCTCGAAAATTGGGTCATGGGGGATGCCGCCGAATTTATCGCCAACCAATTTGAAGTCAGCCGCCAAGAGATGGATGAGTTTGCCTATCAAAGCCATCAAAAGGCCCATGCCGCCACCCAAGCAGGCCGCTTCAAAACCGAAATCGCCCCGATTGAACTGAAGGGCAAAAAAGGTGTCACCATTATTGACACCGACGAACCCATCCGACCCGAAACCACCGTTGAAGGCTTGGCGGCCCTCAAACCAGCCTTCCAAAAAGATGGTCGCGTGACGGCAGGCAATGCCCCCGGTCTCAATGATGGCGCGGCGGCAATGGTCATCAGCAGTCGCAGTTATGCCGAAACACACGGACGCACCCCCATTGCGCGGGTGGTCGGTTATGGTCAGGCGGCGGTTGACCCCAAATGGATTTTCTATGCCCCGGTCAAGGCCATTCCGATTGCGTTGCAAAAAGCAGGTTGGCGCATCGAGGACGTGGATTTATTCGAGATTAATGAAGCCTTCGCCTCACAGGTCTTGGCGGATGTGCGCGGCCTTGAACAAGATGGTTTTGTCGTGCCGATGGAAAAAGTCAACATCAACGGCGGCGCGATTGCCTTGGGCCATCCCCTCGGTGCGAGTGGTGCGCGGGTGCTAGTGACCTTGATTCATGCCCTGCAACAGAACGGCCTCAAGCGTGGGGTTGCCGCCCTGTGCCTCGGTGGTGCGGAAGCGGTCGCCCTCGCCGTCGAATTGGAAAGCTAAATCGCAACAACCCGTCCTCTGCCAGAGGACATTGTACCTATAGCCTCGTAAGGGAGGGAATTGCCAGCCCTCCCCTACCATGAGCTAACAAGGTCATTCCTCGGCTGTTCCCTTCAACCCACTCCCTCGATGCACGCGACACAATTGATGAAATTCGCAGTAGGTAAAACACTTGCCATGATCGTATTTGGTCGGTTGCACCTGAAAGCGCCCCTGTCGCCCCGCCACAATATATTCATGCAGGCGGCGTTGGGCGTCTTCTAAAATGGGGGCATCCACCAAAATCTGTCCGTCGGCCTTGCGTGTGCGGATACTCCAAAACATCCCAGCCTTTACTTCTAAATCGGGATATTCCTGCGCGATAATCTGCCGTGCCGCCAACAGATAGAGCAGCATTTGGAAATTGCGCCCTTCTTCAATATCCTCATTTTTGGGCGTCTTGCTGCCACTCTTATAATCTATGATGATGAGCTTGTCCCCCACACGATCCACCCGGTCAATTTTGCCGCGCACCCACAGCGGCCCGGCCTCCCCATCCACTACCGCTTCCAATCCGCCATCCATGCCAAAGGCCTTTTCCAGCGCGAATACCTGCCGTTCGCCCCCAACAGAATTGACCAAATCCGAAATGACGGCCTTGCTGCGTGATGTCGCCACAAACGGACTCTTGGGGTTATCCGAAAAATCGAGCGCAATCAGCAAACCCAAGCGGCGCACGATCTCATCTTTTTCCTGCTCCCAAAGTGGTGTAGGTCGAAATCCCCAACGCTGTGGTGCAGTGGGTAGCCATTGTGCCGCTTCCTCAGTCAAAATCTGGATGGCTTGTGCTTCATTTTCTGGCAGAATCGCCAAGCCCTCATTCAATATCCGCAAATAGGTATTTTCTAGAACCTCATGCTGCACTGACCCCAACTGCGCCGCATCATAGCCTTCTTCCGGGGCTTGAAGTTCTTCCAATCGCAGCACCCGCTTGGCAAAAAATCGGAACGGGCAGTAGCCATAATCATTAAATTGGCTGGCGCTCCATTTCCGGCTAGACCCCAACTGCGCCGCGACCCTTGCCACCAGTGCCGGGCTGTTCAACACGCCGGAATAGCGGTCAAATGGCACATTTAGGTTTTCGCGCCGGGCCTCAATCGAGCGCCCCCGCACAATATTCTGCCAGCGTGTCCCATGTTCCTTATCCGCCAGCAGTGACGCCAAAATCGCCCGTGCCTCCCCCGCCGCAAGCTGCCCGATGGACGCCGCCAGCGCAATGCCCGCCTCGCGCATATCACCACTTTCGACCAATGGGGGTGCTTCGCCACTCCGTAAAGTCGTCTTGGGGGCATTTGTCAAAATGGCGGTTGTTTCGCGCCATAAAATCGAGGGCGGCCAAGGATTCGCTTTTTCATCCAACGTCGGGCGGCTGAGCGTCAGTGTTTCGCGTGCCATCGCACAGGTTTGATAAAATACCAACCCATCGTCTACCTGCTCGGTGGTGGTCTGAAGTTCAAATTGGCCCGATTCAGCTTGAACCTCTCGTCGTTCCGCGTCACTATACAGCGGGTCTTCAAAGTTTTGTGATGGAAACACCCCCTCCGCCAGCCCCAAGATGTAAATATGGTCATGCGTCAACCCGCTGGCCTCAAAAACATCCGCGAACAGCACCCGCCCATTGCGATATGTCCCACCCACTGGTTCAACTTGGTGGCTTTCGATGGACTGCTGCAAATCTTTGCGGAAATCCTCCCACGCCATGAGTGCCTCAACCCCGCCCATTGTTTGTTCCGCCAATAAATCATAGGCCCGCAAAATTTCACTCAGGCACGCCCGAAACGCCTGCATCGCATGAATATCGCGCACCATTACCGCCTGACCAACTTCGCCAAGCCTTTCAACATCCAATGGCTCGCGTATCTGACTATAAAAATGGAGATGGCCCTCACCCCCTTCATAGTTCACCAACGTGGGATCAACATCGGCCCGTCGTTCGCGCAGATAGGAAGGGTCTGGCCCCAACAAATTTTCAATCCAACTCACAAATTCACGCGGTGTCGCTTCCTGTGGTGGTGTCACCCGGTCAAAAAAGTTCTGTAGGCGTTGATATAGGGCTGGGTCAATCTCGGTGATGCGTTCTTCCCCGTCTTCATCTTCAAATTTGCTGCCCGCCATGCGAACCGCCTGAAGCCAATCCTGCCGTGACCGTACCACCTGAAATTGCTGGCTGACCCGTTCCAATTCGTCGGGATCATCAGCGACCAATTGGTGAAAAACAAAATAGGGCGAACGCAGTACATCCAATAACGGTTGCTGACGAAAATCCACCGGTGGAGTATGCAAATCCAATAGCTGCAAAATGGCCGCCACCGCAGGGTTCTGCGTCAACTCCACCCCCCGCCGCACCGCGATAGGGATGCGATAACCTTCGGCAACGGAGCGCACAAAATCGGCATAAGGCTGGGTATGATAGGCCAGAACCGCAATTTGTTCGGGGTCAACGCCTGCCATCAACTGCTGTTTGATTTTTCGCAGCACGGCCCGCACTTCGTGTTCTGGGCTTGGGGCTTCAATCAATTGCAGGGCATCATTCGCCGGATGCGGGTCATAGCTGGTCTGCTGCCACGCCGTTTCCAAATAGGCCAATTCAGGCCGCCGTTGAATCACGCCATCTGTCAGATTTTCGACCTCCCATGCCCCATAATTCTGAAGGCGATCGCCAATCCGCTTGATGCCACGATAGAGCGTCTCGCTGCGGCTTTCGTCATAACTCAGCGTCAAAATGGTTCGGTTAATCTTATACGCCAGCTGCCCCAGCAATCGCGCTTGCAGGGGGCTAAAATTGATAAACCCATCCACCACAAACAACCCGACCGTGTTCAGAAATTCGGTGTGATACTCCGTTTCCAATCCGCGCAGCGCCACCCACCCCGCCCCTTCACGGTCAACCAACTGATGGTCACGCAGATAGTTTTGATAATGGGTATAAATCGCGGCAAGGTCTTGGTCTTTTTCGCGCTCGGATTTTTGGGCATAAAGTTCAAACGATTCGGGGTGAATCCGGGCCTGCTTCAATTCAAGGATAAACTCTGCCATCAGCTTCACAAAACCCGGCTTGGCAGCGATATTTCCAAAATATGCTAGGCGGTTTTCGGCGGCTTGTTTGGTGATGACATAGCGCAAAATCCGATACACACTCGCCTGCCCAATTTGTTTTTGCGGCAGCAGCATCTGGTCTAGTAGATGGTTATACAACTGATAAAAGCTGAAATATTGCACCCCAAAACACACAGGCAGACCAAACCGTTCCTGATAGGCCGCCAACAGCCGTGTGCGGAACACGCTAATCTGTAATTCGGTTGGCAGTAGCACCCAGATGGGTTGCCAATGATTGACCTCGCGGGCCTGCAAAATCGCTTCAATGACCTTACCTGTTTTCCCGCTAGCAGCCGGTGCTGTCCAAATGGTTGCATGGGGCATTGTGGGCCTGACTCCCTTGGATTTCACATTTACAATGAAACGCCAGTATACTCTAGTCTGATACATTGGGGCTAAACAGATGACAGTCGGCGCTTGAAAATTGAACGGCTGTGTTTTAATCTGATAGTGAATACAGACGATCTGAAAGTAGTCTATGGAAACAACGGTTTTGCTCGCGATTTTTGGCGGAGTTTTATGCGGTGCTGCTGGTGTTGGCAGCCTTGCCATTGGTTTTCTCTGGTGGCAGTCGTATCGGCGCACCGAGATTTTGCGTTCCAATCTTGGGCCTGCCCCATCTCAACCTGCCGTCCCTGCGAAATCTGCTCCACCACCACCGCCCCTCTATAACAAGCAATATTCCGACCCAAACGTTGCACCCTCTGTGCCGTCACCCGTCCCACCCCCGCTTGCCCAAGCTGGCATTGGGCCGGGGTCAGTTTGGTTAGATGGCATTGGTGGCATGGTCGCAGGCCAGCGCATCACCATCTACAAAGATGAGACACTGTTGGGGCGTTCGGGGGTTTGTGATGTCCAGTTCCATGACCCCAAAGTATCCCGCCAACATGCCCTATTGCGCCGCTATAATGGTCAATATTATCTCTACGATATGCAAAGTTCGGGTGGCACATTTGTCAACGAACAAAAAGTGGAATCGCAGCAATTGCGTGACCGTGACCAAGTGCGCGTTGGGGATTCAGTCGTCATTTTCCGGCGCAGTTAAGCATGGTTGCGACGATTCACCACAAAACGCAATGCGGTGATCCCCACGCGGATTTTATCGCCATCTTTTAGGGCGTGGTGCTCACCGGGGGTCACCAATTCACCATTGATTTCCGAGGGTTGGCTGGCCTGCCAATCCATGAACACAAATTCCTCACCATACCCCTCGATCACAGCATGATAGCGGCTGACTGTCGAATCTACAATTTGAATCATATTGCTGCTGTGGCGTCCGAGGGTGTTCTCACCCTCATATACCGGGAACTGCTCACCCTTTTGCCCCAACAGCACCGCTGGGGCAACCACCCCGATATGGGGGTCAGTTTGCAGTTCGCGCCGCGCCCATGTCATATGCGCCAGTGTAGATTCTAATACAGGTCGTTTTGGTGGATGAGGCCGTGTCCGCGAAATGGTCGGCGGTGTGCCTTGTTGAAGCTGTCGGGGAGTAGGAGGGGGGTGGCGTTGGGATCGAAGCATCAAAACCACACTCATAATTACCGTGACTAGGCCGATGATAAACAGCCCCACACCAAACCAAATCACACGCGCCCCCTGCTTTGTCTATACTTAGCCTGTTCGCCGAACCGAAATTTTCATACTCACGAAACTAATTATAGCCGTAAAAACCGCCGTAAACCCAAGTAGAAACCCACGCAACCGGCGAAACCGAAAGCGCCGCACCAGTAATCTGCGTTTCCCTTTGGCTAGTGATGCGGTACTGATTTCAAGCTCCACACCATCTTCAGGCAGGGCATGAATCGCTATGAGGGAAATGTTATCCGAGCCACCCCGTTCATTGGCCCGTTCGACCAGCGCCGGAACAGCCTCCGCCAATAATTGCGACTTCAAAATCGCCACCATTTCAATCGGCATCACATAGCGGGTCAGGCCATCACTGCACAGCAGCAAATAGTCACCGGGCAAAAGGGCCTCGCTGATAATATCCACCTCAATCGTGGTCAGCCGCCCCACCGCCCGCACCAACTTATGGCGATCCGGGTGTGTCCATGCCTCATCTTTGGTCAGATACCCTGCCCGAACCTGCATCTCAGCAAAATTATGGTCGGTCGTCAACTTGCGGACTTGCCCATCGCGCACCAAAAATGCTGGACTATCTCCGACATGGGCCACCGCGAAAAAATCATCCCGAATCACTGCCGTCACCAATGTGGTTGCCATACGCTGCATATCGGGGTTATGCTCCGCCATGCTGTACACACGACTATTGGCAGCACGCACTGCATTCCGCAACCGCACCCGTACATCTTCTGTCCCATTTTCGAGTATCGGAGACAGCGCCTCATCATAATAGGCCCGAATTACTTCACCTACCGCTTCTCGACTGGCAATTTCACCCGCTACTGAGCCACCAATCCCATCTGCCAATGCAAAAATCGGCCCCAATACCCCAGCCGCTTCTTCTGTCGTGGGAAGCCGCTGATCAATGGCGTCCTCGTTGCGGGGTCGGCGTCGCCCCACATCCGACAGCATCTCGGCCTCAATACGCATCATCACAATAACTCCAGCAAAAATATCCTGACTGATTAGGTCAGGCTATCTTAGCGGATATTAGAAATTTGTAACCAACGGAATGATGACGGCGAATATACTGGCGAGCAAAGTAGGACTATCGGTGGTTTTGGTGTCATGTCCTGACATCTGCCTGACAAAGCATGGTTCATGCTAACGACAAAGGTGGCCCCATTAGGTCCATTCCGTGTGCCCGCCATAGGGCTGGGTCTTGCGGCGGCATCGCGTTGGCCTTCGTCACTTCTCGAAAAAAGGCTTCCATCTTCCCCGCTGGCATAAATGTGATCAAAATCCTGCCTTGCATTTTTCCTACATACGCCCATACATGCGGAACATTGCGAGGCGCAAGCAATGAATCCCCCGGATTTAGCTGAATTCTTGACTGTCCCACTTCAATAATAAACTCGCCTTCAACAGCATAGAACCATTCATCTTGGTTGTAATGTAGATGTCGTGGCGGGCCACCTTTTGCTTGGAATGTATTCTCAATAATGAGAATCCCGGTTTCATCCTGCGGTATGACCTTAAATTGAATGGAACTGATACCTAGTCCCCGATACTCACCAAATCGGTCTGTTCCTGTTGGCACTAGAGAATGCAATGATTCGTCCATTGAAGCCCTTTCTCCTAGAAACGATTTGTTTATTCTACAGGCCGTCGCGCCTCAATCACCACCCATTCGCCAGACGGACGTCGCAGATAGGGTTCAAGACCTGTCTGCCGCAGGGCATCTTCAACCTCACCTGCCTGCTCCATAATAATCCCGCCAAACACGCCTACGCCGCCGGGTCGGATAATCTGCCCCAAGCCCTGCCCGCACATCTCGATAATCACTTTGGACAGAATGTTGACCAGTGCCACATCAAAGCGCCGCGCTGCATGGAGCAAACTGGCAAGGCTGCCGTGTTGGGCATGAATGACCTCCGCCACCCCATTGACCACCGCGTTTTCCAGCGTCACATCCACCGACATCTCATCGGTATCTAGCCCCAATATAAAGGCCGCGCCCTGTTTCGCCGCCGCGATGCTCAAAATCCCCGACCCACATCCCAAATCCACCACATCAAGGCCGGGGCGACCGTCTAACAAATCCTCAATCGCTACCAGACAAAGTTGGGTACTGGGATGCGTCCCCGTACCAAAAGCCATACCGGGGTCAAGCGTAATCAACACGTCATCATCGCGCCGATCCGGTAATGTATTCGGGTCAATCCACTGGGGGCAAATATAGGTGCGCCGCCCCACGCGGAACGGGAAATAATGCGCTTTCCATGCCTCGGCCCAATCCTGCTCATCCAATACGCGGAATTTCGGCTCACTGACCTGCCGACCTCCCAGCATATATTTCAGTGCATCGTTGACCTGTTGGCGTTTATCGGGGGCGCTCGCATCGGCGGGGAAATAGGCCCGTACTTCGAGTTTATCCACAGGTGGGATTTCATCTTCCCACGTCTCGATAAAATACCCGGCCCGTTCAATCACCACCCCCTGATGCCCATACTGCTGTAGCAGGTCAGATACCGCGTCGGCATCTTCCGGTTTTACTTCAATTGCGACTTCAATCCATTGCGAATTCATGAATAGTCCTTTTTCAAAATCAGCCGTGTCCACAAAGGCCGATGGTCAGACGTACCACCTTCCGACCACACCTTGGCTTCAAGGGCTTCAAACGCATCGCTATACCAAACATAATCAATTCTAATCATCGGGCGGTCGGCTGGAAACGTCAACCCGAAACCCCACCCACGTTCTCCATATGCCTCATTCAGATATTGATGCAACAGCGCATACTGGCGGCTTCGTGGGGTCGCATTGCAATCACATAAGACGATTACAGGATTTTCCTCAGAAGCAATCAAATTAGCGACTAATTGGGTCTGCTGATTTAGCCAATCCTCGTTATAGGTAGTTGGCAAATAAAGATGGGGCGGGAGTTGAGGCGTCGGGGGGTGAAAAACATAGACGGCTATTGGTTGACCTTCCAACTCAATAACGGCTCGAAGATAACGTGGCACATCTAGCTCATAAAAACCCTCATCATCAAAAGACAGTTCGATTTGATAATCAATAATGGGATACCGACTCAATAATCCATAGCCATCATTTTCAAGACTAGGAAGAGCTTGAGAGATTTGATACGGGTATTCATCCATTAATCCATCACGGAGTTTTTGACCAAGAACGCCTGACAATTCCTGAATGGCAATAATATCGGCATCCAAGTCTTGAATAATCGTGTATGTTTGGTTGGGGTCACTCGCAAGCGCCTCAACATTATATGTTGCTACAGTGAATTCGACCCCCTCTACATCCGGAGCGGGTTTTGGCAAAAATGCTGGCCCATACCACCACCCAAACGCGATCACCCCCGGCAATAACCACCCCGCCATGAGCAATCTCAGCCGCCGCGATCTCTTCACCCGAACCAGCACGGGTACTATAAAAACAAAAACGGCCAACGCCGCTAATGTCACCCAATGGGCAAAATGATTGAGTACCGCTACGGGTGGAATACAATCCCGACAAACCGCATGAGTGCTGAGGTAGCCATTGATGAAACTACCCCACACGAGCAGGACAAATAGCCCTAAAATTTGGCCCGCCTGTACCGTCTTTTTGACCATACCCTCTAATCGCGGAAAATATTGGCGACAGGCAGTGTAAACCCCGGCAAGACACTCCCACCCTCTAACGTACCATCTATCCCAACCGTCCGCACATCTTCATCTACCAGACTGTACACTTCAATTTCGCGCTCATCGGGAAAAACCAACCAGACAATCTGCGTGCCATTTTCGAGATATTTTTCGGCTTTCCGGCGCATCGCCCGTTTTGAGTCGGTGGGTGACTTGACCTCCACAGCCAAGTCCGGCGGCATGGGCACTTCTCGTTCAGGTTCTTCGGGCAGACGGGCTTTAGAAATATAGCCGACATCCGGGTTAAACACATTGCCAGTCACAGGCATATAAAAACCACCTGCTTCTCCACTTATTGTACCAACTGGATGCTCAAGTAGATGGATATTGAAGTAGGTTACAATCCACATAGCAATTTTAGATGGTTTGTGACTTGGCATTTTTTCGACAATCTCCCCATCAATCAATTCCAGAATCTTGTCGGCGTTTTCTGGAAGGTCGCAGATGGCATGATATTCCTCAAGCGTGATGGTTCGATGTTGAATATCCATAGCATTGCCTCCAATCAAATCCAATACCGCCTATCTTAGTCCGGGTTAAAAAACTCTGCCACGCGCTCAAACAGACCCTTGCCTGTTTTCGGCTTTACTTCTGTCCCAAACGACTCACCCAATTCACGCAGCAATTCCCGCTGGCGCTCCGTCAATTTGGTGGGAACATCCACCATCAACCGAATGACCTGATCGCCACGCCCTGCCGTTGTGCCGTCGCGTCGCAGTTTGGGTACACCCTTGCCGCGCAGTTTCAAAATCGTTCCCGGCTGTGTCCCCGCCTTAATCTCGACTTCTTCTTCACCGTCGACGGTCGGTACGCTAATCGTATCCCCCAACGCCGCCTGTACCATGTTGATGGACATATCAAGGATAATATCATGCCCGTCGCGCTGGAAAATCTCGTGTGGCTCAACCGTAATCACTACATACAAATTACCGGGAGGGCCACCCCGTTCGCCGGGTTCACCTTCGCCACTCAAGCGAATCTGCAAACCTTCATCTACCCCCGGCGGCACGCTGACGGTCAATTTGCGGCGTTTGCGTTCGCGGCCCGATCCCTGACAGGTGGGGCATGGATTCTCAATCACCTGACCCCGCCCCTGACAGCGTGGGCAATCTGTCACATTGACAATGCTGCCCAAAAACGTCTGCCGCGCTTGGCGAACCTGACCACTGCCCTTACATTCGGGGCACGTCTTGGGTGATGACCCTGCCGCCGCGCCACTTCCAGTACAGGTTTCGCATACCTCGCGCCGATTGATTTCAATTTCAATCTCGTCGCCAAAAATCGCCTGCTCAAAGGTCAGATGCAGGTCATAACGCAAATCCATGCCTTGTCGGGGGCCGCGCCGCGCATTGGCACCACTCGTCCGCGCTCCACCGCCACCCGCGAAGGCGTTGAATAAATCACTGAAGAGGTCTTCAAAACCGCCAAAACCCGTAAAGCCAGCCCCGCCAGCCCCCATATTCACCCCGGCATGACCAAACCGATCATAGGCCGCACGTTTATCGGGGTCGCTCAAAACTTGATAGGCTTCGTTGATTTCTTTGAATTTTTCTTCCGCATCAGGTGATTTGTTCACATCAGGGTGATACTGCCGTGCCAGATTCCGAAATGCCTTCTTCAAATCGTCGGCACCGACGGAGCGTGTAACACCCAAAATTTCATAATAATCGCGTGGCATGGATTTCGCCTCATTGATAATTGCTTGGGGAGTTAAATTATAAAATGCGCCTATCAAAATAGATAGCACGCATTTTGTTCTCGGTTGTTGTAAGGGCAGGTCTAAGACCTACCTACTCTTTTCTACGCACTGGGTCGCAGCTTAGTTGCTAAATTCGCCTTCGATGACATCTTCATCACCGGGCTGACCCTGCCCCGCACCAAAGTCATCACCACTCGCCGCACCGGGCTGCTCGTACATGCTGGCCCCCATTTGTTGGATGGCAGTTGCCAGCGCATCACTCGCGGCCTGAATACGAGCATCATCATTGCTTTCGAGGGCCTTCTTCAAATCGTCGGTCTTCTTCTCGACATCTTGCTTAACCGCGTCTGGCAACTTGTCACCATAATCCTTCAAGGCGCGTTCTGCTGTAAAGATGGTGCTTTCGGCACGAACACGGGTTTCAGCGGCGGTCTTACGCTTAGCATCTTCCGAGGCATGACTTTCGGCTTCCTTGACCATGCGCTTGATTTCATCTTCCCGCAGACCACTGCTGGCGGTGATGGTGATCTTCTGTTCGCGGCCTGTCGCTTTGTCACGGGCGCTTACATTCAAAATGCCGTCGGCGTCAATATCAAAGGTTACTTCGATTTGTGGCACACCACGCGGCGATGGTGGAATCCCATCCAGAATAAATTTACCGAGGGTCTTGTTGTCCGAAGCCATCGGACGTTCGCCTTGCAGCACATGAATTTCGACCTGTGTTTGGCTGTCAGAGGCCGTGCTGAAAATCTGGCTCTTCTTGGTCGGGATGGTCGTATTGCGTTCAATCAGGGCTGTCGCCACCCCACCCAGCGTTTCAATGCTGAGGGTCAGCGGGGTCACGTCGAGCAGCAGCACGTCCTTAACTTCGCCACCCAACACACCCGCCTGAATCGCTGCGCCAATTGCGACTACTTCATCCGGGTTCACGCTCTTGTTGGGTTCTTTGCCAAAATATTCTTGCACGATCTTCTGAATAGCGGGCATACGGGTCATACCGCCGACCAGCACCACTTCATCAATATCGCCCATCTTGACGTTCGCGTCTGCAATCGCTTTCTTAACCGGCTCAATGGTGCGCTGCATCAAATCATGCACCAATTCTTCCAGTTTGGAGCGCGACAGGGTCATCAATAAGTGCTTCGGCCCGCTGGCATCCGCTGTGATAAACGGCAGATTGATTTCGGCAGAAAGGGTGGTCGAAAGTTCTTTCTTGGCGTTTTCGGCGGATTCCTTCAGCCGTTGCAGGGCCTGACGATCACCGCGCAGGTCAATGCCCTGTTCCTTCTTAAATTCATCGGCAATCCAGTTGATGATGCGTTCATCAAAGTCGTCCCCACCGAGGAACGTATCCCCATTGGTGGAGCGCACTTCAAACACGCCATCACCCACGTCCAACACCGAAATGTCGAACGTACCACCGCCGAGGTCATACACCGCAATGGTTTCGTCCTTCTTGCGATCCAAGCCATATGCCAGTGACGACGCGGTGGGTTCGTTGATGATACGCATCACTTCCAACCCAGCGATACGCCCCGCATCTTTGGTGGCCTGACGTTGCGCGTCATTAAAATAGGCCGGCACGGTGATGACGGCCTTATCAACCGTTGTCCCCAGATAGGCTTCCGCGTCGGCTTTCAATTTTTGCAGCACCATCGCGCTAATTTCCGGTGCGCTGTAATCGCGTCCGCCGAGATGAATCCGCACGTCGCCATTTGGCCCTGCCGATACCTTGTACGGAACGGTAGCAACCGCCTTTTGCACCAATGGATCATCAAATTTACGCCCAACGAAACGCTTGACGGAAAAGATGGTGTTTTCAGGGTTCATGACCGCCTGACGCCGTGCCGTTTGCCCGACCAGACGTTCGCCCTGTTTATTTATCGCTACAACGGAGGGAGTGGTTCGCGCACCCTCACTATTGGGGATAACAACGGACTCGCCGCCTTCCATGACCGCCATCGCGCTGTTGGTCGTCCCCAAGTCAATCCCAATAATCTTACCCATGTTGTACTCCTATTGATTCGTTAAAAATCGTCGCTTGGAATGATTGCTATCGCCTATAAACAAGGTGCTTAAGCGCCCTGCATTAGTTAATTGGCTACCCGCACAATCGCAGGCCGGATACACTTCCCCTCGATGACATAGCCCTTTTGCAGGACTTCCAACACCGCCCCGCTTTCATATTCATCGGAGTCGTCGCTGCCAATCGCATCGTGGAAATTGGGATCAAACGGCTGCCCCAACGGGTTAATTTGTTCCACCCCGAGGTTTTGCAGCATGTCCTGAAATTTCTTGTGAATTAAGCTAAACCCTGTGGCCCACCCGTTATTTTTGACATCTTCCGGGGTGGCCTGTATCGCTCGGTCAAAATCATCAATAATCGGCAGCACATTCAGTAGCGTTTTAGCCGTGATGTTGCCGCTAAGTTCACTTTTTTCGCGTTCGACCCGCTTCTTATAATTGACAAAATCGGCCCGTTCACGTTGCAGCGCGGCCTTATATTCTTCGACTTGTGCTAGTGCCTTATCCAATTCCGTATCCTGCTGGGTTTCTTCCACAGGGGCATCCGTGACTTCTTCCTGCACTTCTGCCAACGTCTCGTCTTGTGGGGTTGCGTTATCTGTTTGATTATTTCTGCTCATACGCTTTAATCGTCTGCTCTTAATGGGAGTTTCCTCACATAAACATGCAAAGATGGGTGTTCATTTCCGAAACACTGCGGTAAGTGTATCAGGCCAGTGATAGAATTACGTAAAAAATTGATGGATACCACATAAGAATCTTGAACCTTTTCACTCGAAAGGATACCCCCCATGAAAGCCGTTTTGTTGCACCAGCATGGCCCGGTTGAGAATCTGCAATTTGCGACCGACCACCCCACCCCCGAACCCGGCCCCGGTCAGGTGCGTGTCAAGATTATGGCCTCGGCCCTCAATCGGCTCGATATTTGGGTGCGTGATGGCTGGCCCGGCCTCAAACTCCCCATGCCCCATATCCTCGGCTCCGATGGCGCAGGGCTGGTGGATGCCCTCGGCACAAATGTCACCCGCTGGCAAATCGGGCAACGGGTCAGCATCGCCCCCGGAACGGTCGATTGTGAGGGCTGCGAATGGTGCGACAAGGGTATGGAAAATTTCTGCGACAACTACCACATTTTGGGTGAAACCACAGGCGGCACGTATTGTGAATACATCGTCGTCAAAGAACGTGATTTGCTCCCCCTGCCCGACCACATGAGTTTTGAAGAAGGCGCGGCGGCGGGTCTCGTTTTTGTGACGGCATGGCACAGTCTGATTGTGCGTGGCAATCTCCGCCCCGGCGAAAGTGTGTTGATTATCGGCGCGGGGGGTGGCGTCAACACGGCCTCCATCCAAATCGCCAAGCTGGTCGGCTGCGAGGTCTATGTCGTGGGTAGCTCCGATGAAAAACTTGCCAAAGCCCAAGAACTAGGCGCGGATCATCTCATTAATCGCACCACCGATGACAATTGGGGCAAGGCCATCTTCAAAATGACCAATCGGCGTGGCGTGGATGTGGTCGTGGATAATGTCGGCGCACCCACCATGATGATGAGTATCCGTGCAGCCCGCAAAGGTGGACGGGTGATTACGGTGGGTAACACAGGTGGCCCAATTTTCCAATTTGATAACCGTTATCTCTTTTTCCGCAGCGTCAATCTGATTGGCTCGACCATGGGCACGTTTGCCGATTACCGCGACGTGATGGCCCTCATTGCGAAAGGCAAATTAAAACCCGTCGTTGGCCCGACCTTCGCCCTAGAAGACATCGCCACCGCCCACCGCCAAATGGAAGCCGATGATTTCTTTGGTAAGATTATTTTGAAGCCCTAGCAGAAAGCGATTTTCAATGACTACCTTACTCGAACTGGAACAACAAATCTCGGCCCTCTCACCCGCCGAAAAAGCCCAAATTTTGCAGTGGGTAGCTCGCGATTTGGGTGATGCGTTTCCCGGCATTGAAAGCAATCCCAATATTTCTGGTGGAGAAGCCTGCATTGTCCGTACCCGCATTCCAGTTTGGGTATTGGTGCAATCACGTCGCTTGGGTATCAGCGAGGCCGACCTTCTCCGCAGCTATCCCACATTACGCGCCGAAGACCTTGCCAATGCGTGGGCCTATGCCCGTTTGCACCGTGACGAAATTGACCAGCAAATTTTGGATAACGAAATGGTCTAACCTGTGAGCAAAATCTACGCCAATGAAAATTTCCCTTTGCCAGTGGTTGAAGCTCTACGCGAGTTAGGTCATGATGTCTTAACAACGATGGAGAGTGGGAAAGCAGGTCAACGCATCCCAGACGAGGATGTGTTGGCTTTTGCCATTGAATCGGGGCGGGTATTGGTTACATTCAATCGCAAACACTTCATACGCCTACACAACCAAAATCCCAATCACACAGGCATTATCGTCTGCACCGTTGACGCTGACTACCAAGCCCTAGCGGGACGTATCCACGCCGCATTTGAGGCTAATACCGATATGAATGGTCAACTGATTCGCGTCAATCGTCCCAATCTCTAATCGAAGGGATTTCCCCAAAATGCGTATCTCCATCTGGCAGCAGTTCGCAAGCAACCATAGCAATAGCTTTACCGTCGTCGGTGAATTTGAAACGGTAGAAGCCGCCCAAAACGCTGCCGAGCAATTAAGGCAATCGTTAAAACCCATCATTGAATGGCGTATGGCACGGGCCGAAGAAATTTGGGAATCATTTGAACCAACCCCGATTGAAATAGAGGTTGGGCAAAAATGGGGTGTTGAGTGGTTAATCCACCATGATTGGTTGGAATATGAGGGGTCGCTCAATGCCATAGAAACATTCGAGAGCTATGTCATTATAGGGTCAGGGGAGACTTGGGCAGGGCAAGAACCTCTTGACAAAATTTTGCTCAAATTAGGTGCAAAAGTCAGCGCGGAAAGTGAATTGGGCAATACGTCAATTGTGGTGAATATCACATGCCATTTCTTAAATTCCGATGCCGCCGACAGAGTCCATAAAATCATCATCGACTATCTTGCTGCTAAAAAAGAATTCCTTCATAGAAACCCTATTCCTTGGATTGGGTACGGTAGAGGCGAGAAGCAACCCAACATAGATGAACTCGAACACTTAGATAAAATCTTTTCAGAACGTGAACAGGCGAAACTGCGCCACAATCGGGAAGAATATGAAAATAGGCAGAAACGTGACCCTAATAGTGAAGAACACGATAATTTTGTGACCCGATATTTTGAGATACTTGAGCGGTTACCTGCCCTTACAGACGACGAAAAAATGCTGATTGTAGGTGCGCGTTTTTCAGCAGGTTTTATGGGAGCAAAGGAACTACAACTAAATGAGCAGAAATTAGAGCTTGTAGAGGCATATTTTGGGAGAGGGCTACAAGGGATTCCGGCATTCTTCGCTTGGCTGAAAGACAATGGATGCCAAACCATAAATTACAGCATTGGGGAGAAAGTACGGTGATGCCAATAATTCAGGATAAAAACTTCACAACATTCCTCCCCCCTCCCCTGCGCGCCCTCAATTGGCAGGCCCACCCACTCGACGGCAAACTGCTCCTCTTTGAGCGCGACACGGGCTTAAGCTCCTAGCGAAAGGATTTTGAGACGTGCGTATCTCCATCTGGCAGCAGTTTAGCAGCAACCATAGCTCCTCTTTCACCATAGTCGGTGAGTTCAAAACTGATGAAGACGCCAATGCTGCTTACCAAACGTGGTATGAATTGATCACATCTGTAACAGACTGGTGGAAACAACGCGATCAAAGCCCGCATTGGGATCGGAAGCAAGGGCCTTCCGAACCTGAAATTGCCTTCAGCAAAAAATATGGCATTGATTGGCAAGACCAACCTATAGACTGGTTTGGCCTTCCTGATGAACTAGCCAAAGTGTTGTACAAAGTGGGAAATCACGTTTTCGTCAGTGTTGAATTTGAAACTTGGCAACCTCCAACTCTAGCAGAAAACATCATGGTCAGATTGGGGGGCAAAACAATTAAACAAACATCTGAAGACATAGAGCTAATAGTCAACCTAACTTGTACGGCACCTGACAAAACAGCGTTAGACACAGTGTATGCTGATTTGGTATCCCGTATAAGAACCGCTAAATCAGGGAGTAGCTTACATATCCCCCCTTGGGATGACCATTGGAGAGGCCATAGCTTATATCGGCTGGATCAAGATGGTAATCAGCTTTCCTTGAGTATAAGCTTCTTCCGCTTAAGCCGTGTTTTACCTAAGATGATCAGCTACTTTGAAGAACTCGGCTTTACGCATTTTGAACTCGCTTTTCAAGAAAAAGAATATACCTACCAAGTGACCTGTAGTGCCCCTAGCGTCGAAAAAGCTCAAGAAATTAAGCGAATGATCGAAACCAGTATTGAGAATCAGGAGCTATTTGCTTGGCAGCGAGGGGGTGATTTTGTTGCTGGAAAAACCAAAGTATCGGTTCAGATTGAAGAAAACAAAATAATTTTAGACGTTGTGTCAACACGTGAAGTATCGGAAGGGTATCACATACAGCAGTTCCTAGTAGATCACAATTGCGTCGATCTAAATCATCGTTGGATTTCTTTTGATTAAGGCGCTAAAAAGCATGGTCGAAACACCATTGGAGATTTATCTTGAATACCTCCCACTACCCCTACGCGACCTCAATTGGCAGGCCCACTCCCTTGATGGCAAACTGCTCCTCTTTGAGCGCGATACGGGCCTGAATGTGCTATTGGAAGGCGACGAAACCGCCCATCTAACCCGCCTTGCCCCACGCACACTGCTTATCGCCATCACCAACGCCTGCAACATGACCTGCCATTTCTGCTACCGCGACCTCGAATCGCGCAGCCTATGGCGCTATGACACCCTGCTCCAATTCTGCCGTGAGATTGACGAATGGGGCGTGCTCGAGGTGGCTTTTGGCGGCGGCGAACCGATGCTCTTTCCCAATTGGGCCGAGTTTATCAACGAACTCCATGCCACCACCCGCCTCTGCCTCAATTTCACCACCAACGGCACACTGATCACCGAGGATTTTTTGCAGGCCGTCGCCGGAAAATATGGGCAAATCCGCGTCTCGATTTATGAAGATAACCATTGGGCCGATACCCTCCAATTGCTCACCCGCTGTCAGGCCCGTTTCGGCATCAACTGGCTCATCACCCCCGCCGAACTGCCGACCCTCGAAACGAAATTTTTGCAATTATTGAGCTTAGGGGTGCGCGATTTTCTGCTGCTCAGTTATAAAGGCGACGACCCCACCCTGCATTTGCGCCCCGAACATTACGCCCAATTTTCGGCCTTCCTCAATAAAATCCATGCCCAGTTGGGGTCGCTGGTCACGCTGAAATTGGATGTCTGTTGGGGGGATGCCCTGCCAGATATCCCCCGTCTTTTTGGTACAGGCGATTGCGGCGCAGGCGATGATTTTCTGTCCATCGCCAGCGACAAACACGTCAAGGCCTGCTCATTTCAACTGACCCCGACAGGTATTCCCTTTGAAACCGTATCCGATTTACGGACCATTTGGGAACAGCGCCGTTCGATGCGACAGGCCGCGATCATCGGCGGTTGTGCCCGACTCCCCCAACGTGGATTAAATGAAGGAGGCCTATCCGGTGCGTATATCCCTCTGGCAGCAATTTAGCAGCAACCATAGTGCGGGCTATTGGGTGGTCGGCACATTTAAAACAGTGGATGAGGCCCAACATGCCTATCGTGAGATGCGTGGTATATTGGAAAAACTAGAGCAGGTCATGCGCGAAAATCCATCCACATACGCCGAAACGGAACAGGCCATTGCCAAGCAATATCAAATCGAATGGACAAGCTCCATCGATTGGTGGCCCGATTACGATTGGTTGCAAAAAACAAAACCTGAAGAAGTGAATACGGCAGGGCAAGGCATCATAGGTGGAGCATTATCGAATGTAGGAAATCTTGTGACAGCATCCAATCCCGAGGATACTTATATGTCTTGGCAACCATTCAAGGTGCTTTTAGAGCATTTCGGCGCAGAAATATCAGGGACTGACCGCTTTTTTGTTGAAGAAACCAGTTTCTTCAACACTCACACCATCAAACCCGAATTTCGATTTACGGCACCTGATAAAGCCACTGCCGACGCACTAGAAACTGCCATCAACGCCTATCTTGCAGGCCCGCATGTTTCGGAAACCAACCCACCCCCTTGGCATGATGACGAAGCGAATTTTCAAGCCATCTTGGGCAAAAGCCAATATCTGGATACTGAAGCCGTCGCCGCTATACAACAAAAATGGCTTGACCGATATAACATCGGAATCAATACCCCATCGTTACAGCGTAGTCGAGAAATTACGTTATCCGAGCGTCTCACCGTAGCCTCTGTTCCCACAAGCCCTCCTCGTCTAGAGCGTGATGGTCTAAACTTCCAGTTTATTGACCTGTGGTTTTCTAATACTGAACTCGCTTCCGCAGCCCTGATTGCCTATTTGGAAGTCAAGGGATGCACCAACATTCATCTTGGGTATCATTATGTGCCTATAGAAGAGAAAAAAGGCGGCAACGATTAGGGTCAACCCGCCTCTCTCCTAAAGAGTAGTTTTCACATACATCCATTTAGTTGAGTGAGAGCGTTCAATGCACCTCCACCGCATCACCATCGCCGTCAACAACATGGAAGCAATGGTGCAGTTTTATAACCATGTTTTTGATGCCAACCTCACCCAAGCCGGCAGCCCCTTGTTTTACACAGGCACACTCGCCGGATGTAAGCTATTTTTCTGCTCCAACACCATCCCACAAATCAAAGCCGACAAGAACCGCCAGCAGTTTCATTTCATCGTGGATGATTTGGAAGCCACCCTACACCAAGTTCGCCAAAATAACGGTCAAATCATGGGCGACGCCACCGAGGAAGACGGCATGACCGCCATCGGCATCATTGACCCCGACGGCAACACCATCGTCTTATTGGAGCGTGCATAATCCACAGACATACGAACATAAGTTCTATATTTTCTGGCAATATGGCTATTTTTTGAATTCGTAACCGTGGTTACGGATTTATGGCTGTGGCTCATCGCAACGGACATCTTTATCCAATAATTCGGTGTAAATATCGTCTTCTGCATTCTCCCAGATTTTCGCTAGGGTTATCTGGCTTAGAGCAAGCCACATATCTCTTTCGTCCTGCTCGGTTTTTCCCATCTTTTCATCATCGTCTGCCATCAAACACCTCCCCCTATTCAACGTCCAATCAGCCATTCCAAGCCCTGCACACCCGTCGAACCCCGCACTCGTGCCCGTGCCATCCGTAGCGCATCAGTGCTGGTATGCACCAAGCCATCCGCCGTTGTCACCGCCATCAGATGCCCCGTTTCTTGGACAACCTGCACCGCCAATGCGTCATAGCGCCCCCCCGGATAGCAGAAAAATCGTGACCGCCGCCCCACTTGATTTTGAATCTCGTCCGCCGCCACCCCAATCTGATAGTGCAGCGTGTCCCGGTCAAGGCCGCGCAGATCAACATGGCTGACGCTGTGGTTCTCAATCTCCATGCCCGCCGCCAACATCTCCCCCGCCTGTGCCCATGTCATATACCCCGCCTGCCCCATAAAATCGCGCACCACAAAAAACGTCCCCGTCATGCCAAACTGCTGCAACACCGGAAACGCCTCCGTATAGGCATCGGCATAACCATCATCAAAGGTCATAACCACGCGCCGGGGGGGTAATTTTTCACCCCGCATCAACGCCGCATATAACTGCCCCATCGTCACGGTACGATAATTATTCTCGGTCAGATATTCGCAGTGGGCCTGAAAATTCTCCGGCAGCACGGTCAAATCAAGCCGATACTTGTCGGCATCAGCAGGCAACGGGCTAACATAGTGATACATCAACACCGGACAGCGCACCCGTCGTCGCACCCCGGCCTGAACCTTTACCGGGTTGGTCAGCGTAAGGATAGCAACCGCAAGGCTAGTTTTGATAAATTGGCGTCGGTTCAAGGGCATCCTCGTGTAATCTTTTGACCAGACACTAGACTATATTATAGTATGCGGCAGTAAATGACTCATGAGGGAAAAAGAAGATGAAATTTCGCGGCTTATGGGGTGTAATAATCGTCTGTGGCTTAATTGCAGCATTCCAGCCAACCTACGCACAGGGCATCAAGATCACCCAGACCGTCACCCCCGGTTTTTATGAAGGCCAGACCGTTTTTTATTACACCTTCTTCAATGGCACCCCTATTTTAGACAATGGGGCAACCGTCGCAGTTGGCGAACAATATCGGCTGGTGGATGCGGATGGCGAACCCATCGCAGGCCAATATGACCTCATCGCGGCTGGCCCCTACGATAATGGCTATAGCGACCTCCGCGAAATTATTGAAGTCACCGTACCCGACGATTATGAAGCCAATGCCATCACCAGCGTTGAAGATTTATTGGCCCAAGACTGGCCCCACACCCGCACAGGCCACCATCACAACATGCCGATTGTCCGTAATGGCACACAGCTTCAAGGTCACGACTATGACCCGATTTCTATCTGGATCAACGGCGAGGAGCGCCAAGCCTTCGATTTCGGTGAGACACCCGCCCAAACCGCGCCCATCTGGGTCTTGATTACAGGCTATGATGCTACTGGTTCAGCCATCCGCCTCCCCGGTCAAGCTGGCCCGATTATCCGCCAGTTGCATGACGACCCCGGCTACTCCGATTTCTGGCAGGTCAATTTTGTGACTGTGCCGGAAGATACTGCCCCCAACAGCATCCGTTCCTATGACCAGATTATCGAAAATGGCTACCCCATCGCGGTTTCCGAAAATGTTATCAACTGCCCGGTGATTCGCCTTGAAAACCTGACCATCGGCTACCTGAATGATACGGCCTACTACATCACCCGCATAGATCGCCCCGACCTACCGCTTGATGCCGCCCTACCCCCCGTCTACACCTATGTTTATGATGACGGCGTACCGCTGACCGATGCCCCTTGGGTGTTAAGTGTTGGTGAAGGTGACGAGGGCTACACGGGGTTTTGTATGCGTAGCCACGTCCTGCTGGCCTCAACCTACCATACGAGTGAAACTGCCATTTTGAGAGATGCCAATGCCACCATTCAGCCCGTTGGGGTGGTTTCAACCTGTGCTATACTCATGCCCATAAATTAAATCTTTGTAGCATTTGGTTAAACCGAATATGGCAAATATCCTGCGAGTTGTATAAACTCGCCTAAATTATTTTTTGTTTTTTGCGGGAACAATTGCCCTAGTTGGGGTTACAACTACTCAAACACGCACGCATTGGCAGTCAAGGATATACACAAGCTATGGACTTATTTGAACGTACCAAGAGTTTCACCATTGCCAAAGAAGCAATGGCCGCAGGATTCTATCCCTACTTTTTGCCATTTACCGACTCTGAAGGGTCGGTTGCTACCTTTAACGGGCATAAAGTTATTATGCTCGGTTCCAATAACTACCTCGGCCTAACCACCCACCCCAAAGTTCGCGCCGCCGCCAAAGATGCCATTGACCGCTTTGGCACAAGCTGCACGGGCAGCCGCTTCTTAAATGGCACACTTGAACTTCACCTTGAACTTGAACGACGTCTTGCCAAATTTACGGGCAAAGAAGCCGCCATTGTTTTCCCAACGGGCTATCAAACCAATCTCGGCGCGGTGTCGGCCCTGCTCGAACGTGGCGACTGTGCCATCCTAGACAAACGTGCCCATGCCTGTGTGGTGGATGGCGTCATGATGACCAAAGCCGAACTCAAACGCTTTAACCACAACGATGTCAAGAGTTTGGAAAGTGTCCTCGCCAAAATTCCAGACAGCGCCGGCAAATTGGTCGTGATTGATGGCGTGTATAGCATGGATGGTGACGTAGCGCCCCTACCCGAAATCATCGAAGTCTGCCGCCGTTATGAAGCACGTTTGTTGATTGACGACGCGCACGGCATCGGCATGATGGGCGGGGGACGTGGAACAGCCGCGCATTTTGGGCTGACCAATGAAGCCGATTTGATTATGGGGACATTCAGTAAATCATTTGCGTCGGTGGGCGGATTCCTCGCTGGTAGTGCCGATATTATCCATTACATCCAACATCATGCTCGGTCATTGATTTTCTCCGCCGCCCTCCCTGCCGCCAATACCGCGACTGTTTTGGCCGCGCTCGATATTATCGAAAATGAGCCGGAACACGTCCAACGGCTGTGGGACAACACCGAATATATGCGGGCTGGCCTCAAGCGTTTGGGCTATAACACTGGCACCAGCACCACCCCCATCATCCCGCTAATTATCGGCGACGATGTACGGATGGCACTGGCGTGGCGTGCATTAGTTGACAGTGGGGTCTATACCAACCCGGTCGTGCCCCCCGGCGTACCCCAAAGCCTCCTCCGTACCAGCTATATTGCCACCCACACCTTTGACCAACTCGAAAAAGCCCTCGAAATATTAGAGGTAGTCGGTGAGAACATGGATTTGATCCCGACTAGAGCCGAACGAGAAGCAGCAATGGCAGTCTCCGCTGCAAATTAGCACTTCAACTAGCTAGCCAAATAAAAAGAGGGCGGCTTGTTTATAAGTCACCCTCTTTTTATTCCCCGATGTTTTGTTATCTGATAGGCCGCATAAAACGCACTATCAAGGTTAATTGTCCAATGCGTAGTTCATCGCCATCTTGCAGCAGTCGAAGTTCTTTTTCGTGCAAACGATGACCATTGATGTAAGTGCCGTTGCGGCTACCCATATCGGCCACGAGCAATGCATTAGCCTGATGTTTTAGGCTGGCATGAACCCGCGAAACCCCTGCCGCCAACCCGCCATAAGGTTCTAGGTCAACATGCGGCACAAGAATCGTATTCGGGGCCAACCGACCAATGAGGGCTTCGTCACCGACATCAATACTAACGGCAAGCGGTTTGTCCACATTTTGTGGGTAGAGCAGCAGAACTGTTCCCGGCCCAAAGAAATGACGCGGTTCAAGACCCGCTGGCACGCCTTCAACCGAGTCAGAAGCATCTGTGCCGACGGGTTTGTTGTCGTCTTGATAGGCCGGACGCACCGCAGATGGGCGGTTTAGCGTATCAAAAGTATCTACAGTATCCTCACCGGGACGGGCTGATCGCTGTTTGAGTTCCCATTGTTGAGCCATCACTGCTAGTTGCTGTCGGTCTGACTTAGACAGTGTTTTGCTTTTTTCCAAGATTTGCTGCCACGCTTCCTCCGGCGAACGACCCGATCGGCGCAATTCTACAAACTCATTAAACAGAGCCTGTGTCATTGGTTTATCGCCTTTTTGTACCATTACATAGTTTCCTTTACCATCAATCTCAATTCCCATTTTAGGGGCAAGGGATTAAATTGGGATTTAAATTCACTGGAACTAGCAAAAATTCAGATTTTTTTCATAGATGTTCCAAAAAGGGCAGATTTTTCAACCTGCCCTCTGTGCTTATATTCTATGACGGATGTTGTGGCTAGTTTGTTTCCACCAAAAGGCTGTAGCTCCCGTTATCGGGGATGAATAGGGCCGACACCTCGATGACATACACCCCATCCGATGGCAGAGCGAATTCAGCTATTTGGGAATCGAGGAAACCCAAACCTTCAATCACTCCGGTGGCGTCATCGTTTTCCGCCAACAGATTACCAGTGGCGTCATATAACTTCAGATACGGGTCAAGGTTGCTGGAATCATCCGTCTTCCGCATGGTAATGGTGACCACGCTTCCGGCTGTCCCTTCAAAACGATACAGGTCGTTGGGATTGGCATCACTCAAAGCACCAGCCGTTTCCTGACCAGCCGCGATGTCAAATTCGGCAGTCTCAGCAGTCGGCGCGGCAGCTTCGGCACCACCACCACCACCTAAGCCACCCAAAGAAATGCCCGCGTTGTCCAGAATATTGCTGAGATCGAAGTTCAAAGCGCTCGAATCCAGCGGTTCAAATTCAGCCGGGGCTTCAATCGCAAAACTCTCGTTGTGCTGCTCCAAGACCGATTGGAAATTCAGCGAGAAGGTAATTGGGCCAGAGGAGGTACTTGTACCACTGCCGGCGCTTGGGGCAAGGCTGGACAAAAACGCGAGATCAATGCTGACATCAATCACGCTAGATAGCCCATAAATGAGATTGTCATCTGGCGAAATCCATACACTGAGTTGGGCGGTGGAAGCACTCAGTTGGTCACTAAACTGCGACAGAACCAAACTAAGGATGAAAGAAATCGTGGAGGGGTCACTAAACATGCCACCACCACCTTCGCTACCCAATTCGCCAATCAGCGGCAATAGGGCTTCGCTTAGGCCATTCACGAAGTCTTGCGAACCGACCAATGCGGCGAGGCTGAGGTCAAATGTATAGACCGCAACCGTGCGTCCATCTTCCAACGTCATATCCTCGCCGCGTGACCATGTGACCACCCCCGGCAAGTTATTGAGTGATTGCAGAGCTCCCATCAGTGGAAAGTCTTGCAGGCTGTCGAGGTCGAGGCCAAGATCATCCAATTGAGCTTCGGTATCACCTGAATCGAGTGCAGTGCCCTGCCACTCAATGGCATCACCTTCGCCCTCACCGAAGTAGGCGCTACCATCAACTAAGCGGAAAGCACCCGGCCCGGTCTGAGTTTCTTCCGGTGTCGTCAAGGTGGCGGTGTCAAAGGTCAGATCAATGGCAAAACCGCCCTCGCCATCATCCAGCACAATTGGGCCAAAACCCGTCACGGATAGACTCGATTGTTGATCGCCCATACCGCCTGCCAAATCCAGATTAAACGATTTGACATTGACCGAACTCAGGTCACCCGCTGCATCGGCAGCAGCAGCCAAGAGCGCACAATCTTCCGGTGAAAGCGGGCAGCCCCCACCTTGAGCACGAGCCGCAGACAGCTCAAACGGTGAAACCGCGAAGGTAACAAGGGTCATAACAAGCAGCAGGCTCAACAGCCCGCGACTAACTGAATTTTTCATGGTTTCCAATATGCCTCCTCCAAATGTGGATGTGTAGTTGGTCGGAAACTCACTTTGCTGCAACGTCTTTGATTATATCCTCAATATAACCACTCATAACCTGTTTTACGCGAATTTTCAGGAAAAGTTGTCCAAGCGTAGTTTTTAGTGTGGCTACCGATAGACCCGATACATGATTTTTTCCAGTAGGCGCGGGAACAGGCGACCACCCCAGATAATCAGGCGGTCAAGTGGGCGCAAAATAATGACCCGTTGGCGGCGTTCCATCGCCCAAACAATCTGCGCGGCGACTCGCTCCGGGGTCATGGTCGGCAATTTGCTGGCAACTCTACCCGGTGTCCCCAAGCGGCGTTGGGCCAATTCAGTATGAGTCTGGCCCAGCCAAATATTCGTCACCCAGATGTGATCGGCTTCCAATTCGACCCTTAAGGCACGGGCCAGTGCATCCACCGCCGATTTGCTGGCGCTGTAAATTCCCGCACCGGGGCCAGTCGCCACCGCCGTCACACTACTAATCGTGATGATATGCCCCCCACCGCTGGCTCGCATGGCAGGCACACAAGCCCGAACGCTGTGCAGCACACCGTCAATGTTGGTACGCAGCACCGTTTCCAAATCGGCCCAATTCGACTCGACCAACGGGCCACGATGGGCAATTCCGGCATTGGCGATCAGCACGTCCAATCGCCCAAAATGCGCCAAGCCCTGTGCCATCACTTGCAGCATTTGTTCCCCGTCGGTGACATCCCCTTGTAGGGTCAAGACCTCACCCAGCATTTTTTCGGTGGCGGCCTGTAATTCTTGAAGCCGATCTTCGTTCCGCCCGATGGCAATGACCTTATGGCCCAACAATGCCAATAACAGCGTGGTGGCCCACCCGATGCCGCTGGTCGCTCCGGTAATCAGGACGACCTTGGGGTTTTCGACGGGTTTATCAGGTCGTGGTGTATTTAAAATGCCGCGATAATTTTTCAAGGTCAGCCCGCGCCTTTCCGCACACTTTGGGGCAGAAGGTCTTTAATCGCCAATACCAGTTCCCGATGATGACCGCGTGCGCTGGTGGGGCATAACACAATATCATGATAAAAGCTGCCTGCCACCCGTTCAATCAGCCACATATCCACCCCGAAATACGGCAGGTCTTCTTCATCATCGAGGGTATCAAATTTGGCTTGGCGGATAGCTTTCATCAGTTCTCGATAGGTATCCACCTCGACCTCAAATTCAAATTTGACGGGCTTGGGCGCTTTGTCATAGACCACCTGCAATTGGCAGTCATCACCATGCCCACGCCGCAAAGTCGCCACGCTGTTGGGGGTATCTTCCTCGTGATAGTGAATACTGACCCGCAAGGCCTCACTGACAGTGGGTTCGTTGGTCAACTGCTTCAATTCGCCCTGCCCCAACCGAGTAGCAATCAGGCGGATGGGGTCGGCTCTTCGCGATAGACTGCTCATGGCGTCCCACCTTTCCCAAAAACATCTTCTTTTCGAACGTGTTTGATTTTATAAAGACTTTAGTGAATAATATCACGCCAGCTATTTCCAGCATAGAAATTTCGTCAACCTTTAGGAGTAAATAACACAATGGGTCTTATTTGGGTAGTGCCGCTGTCGAGCCTGCTCACCATCGCGTTCT
This sequence comes from Anaerolineae bacterium, assembly GCA_041753455.1. Classification (GTDB taxonomy): domain Bacteria; phylum Chloroflexota; class Anaerolineae; order Aggregatilineales; family J027; genus CFX10. The sequence goes on from JBGSUK010000004.1 coordinate 46,961, forward strand.
TGGTTTATTTAATCCGAGACGTCATGGGGCGGGATCGCGGTACAGAAAAAATGCAAGAAGTCGGCAGCGCCATTTATAAGGGGGCAGTTGCTTTTATTTCGCGTCAATACAGCACGATTGCAATATTGGCACTCGTGACCTCAATCATCGTCGCGGTCATCGTGGGATCATTTACCAAAGGATCGGAAACGGGCATTACGGGTTTTGATCTGGCATGGCGCACTGCTCTTTCGTTCTTGGTGGGTGCAGCAGCGTCGGCGGTCAGCGGGATTATCGGCATGTATGTGTCGGTACAGACCAACCAGCGTGTGGCTTCGGCTGCCCGTCAAGGCGTAGAACCTGCCCTGCGTGTTGCCCTAAACGGCGGTGCGGTGGCTGGTTTTATCGTGGTCGCGCTGTCCTCCCTAAGTGTATTTACCATGTTCGTGTTGTTCGGCGGCCTGACCGATGACGGGGTCAAAGATGCACCGTTCTTGATCGCTGGCATGGGCTTTGGGGCAAGTTTCGTGGCGCTGTTTGCCCAACTCGGCGGCGGCATCTATACCAAAGCGGCGGACGTCGGCGCTGACCTCGTTGGTAAAGTTGAAGCAGGCATCCCCGAAGACGACCCCCGTAACGCGGGTGTAGTCGCTGACCTCGTGGGGGATAACGTCGGTGACTGTGCGGGTCGTGGTGCTGACCTGTTTGAATCCACTGTCGCGGAAAACATCGGCGCGATGATTTTGGGTGTCGGGCTATATGTGGCAACCGGGCGTGAAGAATGGATTATCTTCCCGCTGGTCATCCGTGCATTTGGTCTTATCGCCAGTATCATTGGGGTGTGGGCTGCGCTCAATGTCCCCGGCATCAAGCTAGACCCGGGTGAATCACCCATGAATCCGCTGTATCGTGGCTATGCGGTGACCGCTGGCTTGTGCATTATCGCCATGTTCGCCATTGTGATGATTATGTTGGAAGACATCTGGTTCTTCCTTGCCGGATTCAGTGGGGTATTGGTGAGTCTGGCCTTTGTCGCCATTACGATGTACTACACCGAGCATCGTTTCCGCCCTGTCAAGATGATTGCCAAATCCAGTTTGCGTGGCAGCGGCCCCAACATCATCACCGGTCTGGCGATGGGCTTCGAAAATACCGCCCTGCCCGCCATCGCCATCGCCATCGGTCTGCTAAGTTCCTATTGGTTGGGGACACAAGGTGCGGATTCGCTGAATCTTGATAACGCTTGGCAAGAAATGGCGACTCATGTAGCAACCGCTGAAGAACCGGAACTCCACGAGCAATTGTTAATCCGCCTTGACCCCGAGTTTGTCGGCGGGATTTATGGCACAGCGGTCGCGGCAATGGGTATGTTGATGACGGCTGGTTTCGTGCTGGCGATGGACACCTTTGGCCCAATTGTGGACAACGCAGGTGGGATTGTAGAAATGTCTGGAGCGTCGGAAGAAATCCGAGCAGGGACAGACGCGCTGGACGCCGCAGGGAATACGACCAAAGCGCTCACTAAAGGGTACGCGATTGGTTCAGCAGCATTGGCGGCCTTCCTGTTGTTCAGTGCCTATCTGGATAAAGTAGCCCTTGTTCAGTTGGATAAATTTAAGGACGACCCCGAAAAACTGCTTGAGAATCTCAATATTGTGGATGGGGTACATGCCGTCAATCTGGGGCGGATGGAAGTCTTTGTCGGGGCGCTGTTGGGTGCGATGCTAGTCTATCTGTTCTCATCCATTGCGATGCGGGCAGTTGCACAGGTCGCCGAAAAAGTCATCGAAGAAGTGCGCCGCCAATTCAAAGAAATCCCCGGTTTGCTGGCAGGTGATCCCAATGCCAAAGCCGATTATGGCAAGGCCGTAGATATCACTACACAAGGCGCTTTGCGTGCGATGGTGCTGCCGGGTGTTTTGGCAGTTGGTACGCCGGTGATCGTCGGCGTTTTGTTGGGGGCCGAAGCGACCGCTGGCTTCCTGATGAGCGCAACTATCTCTGGTATTTTGCTGGCGCTGGTCATGAATAATGGCGGGGGCGCTTGGGACAATGCCAAGAAATACATCGAATCCGGTCATTTTACGGATGAAAACGGCGTGGTGCATAAGAAGAAATCCGAAGCCCACAAAGCGGCGGTCGTCGGCGATACTGTTGGCGATCCTTTCAAAGATACCGCTGGCCCCAGCTTGCACGTCTTAATTAAGCTGCTGGCGACCATCACATTGGTACTTGCACCGCTGTTCGTATAAATCCATTTGCCATAGCACTGAGTAAAAATAGGGGAAGGGGTGAACTCTCTCCCCTATTTTTAATTTCCTATCCGGGCCAAGTGGCCTATAATCTTGGTAAATAGGCTTCTTATTATTTGAATGGAGACTACTTGTGAGCGACGCACCTACCCAAATGACCAGCAGTCCCGCCACTCCAAACGGCCCACCCGGCAGTCGCCAAGCATGGTATTTTGCTGCGCTTGGGTTAGGGATTATCGCCGCAGGTATCATCGGTTTTCTCATCGGCGGCTCGAATGAGAGTAATAACGCGGATGAAACACTGAAAGCCATTACGCGCAGTGTGCAAGAGGTCAACAACACAGGCACTGCGGTAATCGAAGCATTTACCGCTACCCCATCCAACACCCCTGAAGCCACCAGCACCGCTACGCCGGATATTCCACAGGCGCAGATTTTGCCAGTGGCAGCAAGCGTGTATCTGGGGCCGGGTGACGAATACCCGATTGTGGCGACCTTGCAGCAAGATACTCCGGTTGAGGTTATCGGTTACAGCGAAGACGGCAACTGGCTGCAAATCAGCTTTGTAGTGGATGATGAGGCGCAAACAGGCTTCGTTAAACCCGATTTGATTCAGATTACGGGTGGAAGTTTGGCAGGGGTAGCCGTCGCAGAAAATTATCCGACCCTGACCTTTACACCGACCCCCATTCCCCCGACCGCCACCGATACCCCAACCTCACTGCCCTCTCCCACCGCGACGGTAACCGTCACCGCCACGCCTGCTACGCCACAAGCGCGGGTACTGCCGATTATTGCGACAGTGCGTTTGGGGCCGGGCGATGAATATCCAGTTGTAACCCTTGTGCGGCAAGATACCCCGGTGGAGATTATTTCGACTTCCGCCGATGGGTTATGGTTTAGGGTCACCTATAACGACCCGGATGGCAAGGTGGTAGATGGATTTGTGGAAGGGGCCGACCTGCAATTGACGGGTGGGGGCTTGGCAGGTATCGCGGTCGCCGTTGCGCCGACGCTCTCTCCTACCCCTTCAGCGACCTTTACGCCCGATATTCCAACACTTATCCCAAGTCCGACTTATACCCCCGGCCCGCCCGTCGCGTATGCGGTCGGTTATCTGGGTGTGGTGCGTGAAGGGCCAGCCGAAGCGTTTGGTGCGGTCGGGGCGGTAGATAGCAGCACGCCGCTAGTCGTCACTGCGATTTCACCCGATGGCCTGTGGCTGCAAGTGCGCTATGAAGGTAGCCCGACCGGATTGGGTTGGGTATCCTTGCAAACCGTTCAGATTGTTGGCAGCATCAGCACCCTGCCCGTTGTCCAAGGGCCTATCCTGCCGACACCTATCGCCTCGTCGGGTGGAACGGGTGGTACAGGGGGTCTGGGGAGTGTTGGCAATGGGGCGACCCCGATTGCCGACAGTGGCACAGGAACGGATACTGGAACAGGCAATACAGCCAGCGATGGAACCAGTTCAGCAGGCAGCACTGGCCCGGTCACCCCATCGCCTCTACCAAACCGCTTCGTAGTGAATTACGCCAATCTGCCGGATGTCACGGCCTATGCCTATGGGTTTAATATTGCGATTATCGGCACAGCGGATGGTGCTCCTTATGAAAGCACACTGGTCATCTATTACGCCCAATCTACCGACCCAGCACAAAACCGCCTGACGATGGATTTGACTGGGGCCTTCATTGATTTGGTTGCTGGTGAGGATGATATTGCCGCGCTAACCGACGCCCTCCCTGTGACACTGGGGGCATATCAAGGGCGCAATTATGTCCATGCGGGCATGATTGATTTCTGCATAGATGTGGGCGCGGATATGGGGGTTGAAGATATTGCTGATGAACTGGTCAACCTTGTAGACGACGGCAATACTGATTTCTTCAATGTGGTGAGAGAAGGCACGGTCTTTGGTATCGTGGATAACAATGGCGTGGCAGGCATCCCTGGCGTACATTATCAATTATTAGGGATGGGTACAGCCGACAGCTATGAACCCACTGGCGACCTTAAGGCTGATCTGTGGTGGACAAGCGACGAGGCTAGGCTCATTGGTTATCGCATGACCTTTGCGATTGGCGAAAACCAGATGATTGACGCCGAACTCATCAGCACGATTGACCCGCAAATCGCCAGTTTTGCCAGCTTTGACGGCTCATTGACTATTGAACTGCTGCCAACTGCCGTCAATACCGCCGCCGTTGAGTTTGCCATGCCACCACAAAGCTGTAATTCGACGTTGGGGATTGAATAGATCGGGACGAGAATGACACGGGGCTAAAGCCACCGTGCTGAATCTATATTGAGGGCAGGTCACAAAAACCTGCCTTTTTATTTCCGCCCCACCATGACAGCCTGTTGGATAAAAAACTGAATTTCCGCGCCACTGCCCACGATGGGAAGGCGGATTTTCCACCATTGTTGCACGGCATCCGGCGCTTGGGTCAACATCACCCGCAGCCGCATCGTGGTCGGGCCATCACAGCCCATACGCCGCGCCCAATCTGCTAGATTTTGCGGATTATCGCCGACCTCGGAATACTCCATTTTTAAGCCTGCCCCAGCAAAAAATCGTTTCCATTCTGCCAAACTATAGGCCCACACATGCGACGGGTCACGCAGGACATCCATTGCGTTGATATACTTGGCGACTTTTTCATCCGAGGGCGACAGCATATCCACAATTGCCACCACGCCCCCCGGACGCACCACCCGCGCACATTCCGCTATAAAACCGGGCACATTCGGAAAATGATGGGCGGCAAGGCGGCAGGTGACTAAATCAAAGGTGTCATTGGGGAAAGGCAAATGTTCGGCGTCGGTGCGAGCATAATCCAATTTGCCCCCGTCATCCCCTAATGAATTTTGCAGGTGTGTCCGCGCCGCTATCAACATCGGTTCAGTCAAATCGGTGGCGATGACCTGCTGCACATGGGGCGCGAATAATCCAGCGGTATGCCCCCCACCCATCGCAATGTCCAATACGCGCCAATCCGGTTGTGGCTGTACCACTTCAAGCAGGTAGCGTAAATCCTCGCCTTTGGAGAAAGTGCCGCTGCTGACATAGTTGGCGGCAGTTGCGCCAAATTGCGCTTGCGTGCGCTGTTTTATATCATCCATATTTCAAGTTTGCCTTTCCTGCGGTATAATTTTTCGCACAGGTGTTCGTTCTCATTACAGGGGAAGCCCATGTCTGCACAAAGCAATCAACGCCCACTGCTGGTTTTGGTAGATGGTCATGCTGTGGCCTATCGTGCCTTTTTCTCCATCAAACTGGAAAACAGCCACTTCTTTACCACCAGCGGCGAACCCACTAATGCCACTTTCGGATTTACGCGCACGATCTTGGATATTTTAGAAGATGCCCCTGAATATTTCGCCATCAGTTTTGACAAAGGACTGAGTGATCGCGATACACTGTACCCCGATTACAAAGGCACCCGCGAGAAAATGCCGGATGAACTCCGCGTCCAATTGAATCGTATTGAAGAAATCGTGCGGGCGTTTAACATCCCGGTGTTGGCGCTAGAAGGGTATGAAGCCGACGACGTAATTGGCACTGTGACGCAGCAGGCCGAAGAAGCAGGCTGTGATGTGTTGATCGTGACAGGTGACAAAGATTTGCTGCAATTGGTCAGCGAACACACCCACGTTCAACTTCCGCAGCGTGGGGGGCCGGGCAAAGGGCCAGCCGAAGACATCATTTATGATTTGGATACCTACGCCATGAGGTATCCGGCGCTGCAACCCCATCAACTGGTGGATTTAAAAGCCTTTATGGGCGATAACTCCGATAACATCCCCGGCGTGGCAGGCATCGGCGAAAAAGGGGCGCTGGCGTTGGTGCAAACCTTTGGTTCAGTCGAAGGGGTGTATGAACATATCCATGAGCTAAAGGGTAGCCAAAAAGAAAAACTGATCGCAGGCCGTGACATGGCCTTTTTGAGCAAAACGCTGGCAACCATCCAACGCGATGTGCCGATTACGTTGCATTTACCCGCCTGCGTCACCCATGACTTTGACCCGCAGGTAGTGAACGAGGTCTTTCGTCAGGTCGAATTTCGCACAATGCTAAGTCGGCTGCAAAAACTAACCAGTCGGCATGGTGACAGCCTACCAACCCAATTGGGCCAGCAAATGAGCATGTTTGGCGACATGGTTGAAGCACCCCCCGCTGTCGCATCCCCAACCATCGCACCGTATGAAACCATCATTGTGACCACCGAGGCCCAACTGGTGGAATTGGCAGAGGTACTCAACAAGGCGGCGTTCATCGGGTTTGATACCGAAACAACAGGCCTTGATAAGATGGCGGAAAGTTTGGTGGGGATTTCGCTGGCGGTGGATGGCACACGCGGCTATTACATCCCGGTGGGGCATGTTCCTCCCAATGCGCCGCAAGGTACACCGCTGGGTATTGACCCGGTAGCCTTCCATGCCCATTCGCAAAATGGCGGCCCACATCAAGAAGATTTGATCGAAGGTCACACCCCCGACCAACTGCCATTACATCAGGTGATTGAGGCCATCCGCCCTGCCCTGACCAATCCCAATATCGGCAAGGTGGCGCATAATGCCAATTACGATTTTGTCATGCTGCGGCGCTATGGGTTGGAAGTGCAGCCACTTACGTTTGATACGATGATCGCGGAATGGCTGACCAACACATCCTCACGTTTCTTGGGGTTGAAAGATTTGGCGGCACAGCGGTTGAATGTGCAGATGCAAAAAATCGAGGAGTTGATTGGCACAGGTAAAAATCAAATCTCGTTTGCGCGAGTAGCGATTGACCGAGCCGCCCCCTATGCCGTTGCCGATGCGGTGGTCGTTTTGCCACTAAAGGAACAATTAGAAGACGAACTCGTGCAGCGTGATTTACGCCATCTGCTCGATGAAATGGAAATGCCGCTGGTGACTGTGCTGGCGGATATTGAAATGCACGGCGTTTTGCTCGACCTGCCCTTCCTCAAAATCATGGCAAATGAACTCGGTGAACGGCTGGCACAGTTGGAAGATGATATTTATCTGACCTCCGGTTTCGGCAAGTTCAATATCAACAGCCTGCCTCAATTGAGCGATGTACTATTTGGCAAGCTGGGCTTGGACACCGCCGGACTCAAGAAAACCAAAAAGACCAAAAACTTCTCCTTAACCGCCGATGTGTTGGAAGAAATGCGCGACCAACATGCAATTGTCCCGATGCTGTTGGAATATCGTCAAGTGCAAAAATTAAAAAGCACCTATGTCGAAGCCCTGCCGGCATTGGTCAATCGCTATACAGGCCGCGTGCATACTTCGTTTAACATTACGGGAACTTCCACCGGACGGGTCTCATCCAACGACCCTAATCTGCAAAATATCCCCATTCGCAGTGAAGAAGGGCGACGGATACGTCGGGCGTTTATCGCGCCAGAAGGCCATGTTTTGGTTTCCGCCGATTATTCGCAGGTCGAGCTACGCATTTTGGCGCATTATTCAGGCGATACGGCGCTATTGGATGCGTTTAAACAGGGCCTAGATATTCACGCCAGCACCGCCGCCGCCGTGCATCGCATTGATATTCAAGACGTGACCTATGAACAGCGATCCTTCGCCAAGTCGGTCAATTTTGGGCTGATGTATGGCATGGGGGCGTTCCGCTTGGCACGGGAATCGAATTTGACATTGGCGGAGGCGAATGCGTTTATCAATGAATATTTTGCCCGCTTCCCCGGTGTAAAGGCGTATTTGGATGGCAGCAAGGAATTGGCCCGCCAACAGGGTTATCTGACTACTCTGCTAGGCCGAAAACGCTACTTCCCGGCGCTGCAAACCACCACCGATGCCGTCACCCGCCAGCGTGTTGAACGCGAGGCCATCAATATGCCGATTCAAGGCACCGCCGCCGACATTATGAAGATTGCCATGCTGCGGTTGGATGCTGCACTAAAAGCCAAACATTCCCGCGCCGCGATGATCTTGCAGGTGCATGACGAATTGGTGTTAGAAGTGCCGGAGGATGAGATCGAGGTTGTGACGCCGTTGGTGGTGGAGGTCATGCAAAATGCCTACACACTTAAAGCACCCCTCCGCGCCGACGCCCGCATCGGCAAAAATTGGTATGAGATGACACCTTATAAACGCTAGGGGAAAATTCATCTAGCCAAGAGGGTCGAATTTTTCCAATCGGCCCTTTTTTATTGGGGCGCGATAGTGGCTTCGGGGGTAGTTGCAATGACTTCAGGGGTGGCGGTCACTTGGGGGGCGGCCTGCGGCTGGGCCAAGCCACAATCGGTAAAGGCGCGGAGAAAGTCATCTTTCTTGACTAAGTTGGTTTCGCCATTTTCCAGCAACAAATTGTAGCCATCGCGTAGGGGCTTAGCAGATTGCTCACATTGGGGCGGTTGCAAACGATAGTAGGAACGGGCCAGAAGGAAGTAATCGTAAGGGTCGGACGAGCCAAGTTGAGTCGCCTTGCTCAGATGCTCAATAGCTTTGCCGTAATTCGTATTAACGAAAAATTCCAGCTTGCCTAGTGCGGAGTAACAATCTATATAAGACTGGTTGACCGTAATACATTGCTGAAATCGTTCATTCGCTCGATCATAAACACCCTGACCGTAATAGAGCTGTCCTAATTGCGATAGAACCGCCGCGTCACGTGGATTTGTGTCGAGCGTTTCTTCTAAGAGATTAATGGCAGTCTCAGTTTCGGAAGGGTCAATATAAACATAACTGGCAAGTTCGATGGTGATATAAGTCGCACTGGGCATGGCCTGACGTGCCCGCTGATAGGCATCGGCAGCCCCTTCATAGTCGGCTTGACTGGATAGGTAGCGTCCATAATTGCGATAGACCTGTGCGACAGTCTCATTATCCGCGCCATTGCGCTGAATTTGGGCAATCGCGTCATCAAAGGTCGCCTTCGATAATCCCAAGTCACCTAAATTACGATAGATATTGCCCAGAACCGCCTTTGCAAAAATCGAATTAGGGTCAATTTCAAGCGCACGTTGGACAGAAGCAAGGGCGCGGTTATGCTTCAAGCCCCAATCCAGCGCCATCGCCTGAATCATCCAGCCCAATGACGATTCAGGATTGGCGGAGATGGTTTCTTGGGCCATCTGAAGCGCCTCATTGACCCTGACGGTATCACTGCCAGAGCCGGACGTAATCAGTAGCAGATAGGCCAGTCGAAAATGAATAGAGACATCGTTGGGTTTGCCTTTAACCACCTCACGATACAGCTCAACGGCCTGTTCATAATCTCCTAAGCGATAGGCATTTTCGGCCTCGACCGCTTCATCGCGCACATCCGGTGTGGCGGTTGGCGGGTCGGGAAAATACCGGGTTTGCGCATCGCCAATTTCGTTGCCAACATTCTCTCGAAAATTATCCATATAATCGCGGGCCAGCAAGGGATTTTGCAAAACCCAATAGCCGGCATAACCAATGGTGAACATCACAAGCCAAAGCACCATCCACCGACGCGAACGAAATAGGCGGCGGCGATGGCGCTTGGAGGCTTGGTATTTTTTGGGGACCCGTAATTGCATAGGCGTCTATCAGTAAATCCCGATTGGTTCCGGCGGTATAGCCGTCGGTGGCACAGCGGTTGGCACTTGATAGCCCGAATAATTGGTATCGCTGTCGATACACAACTCCAGACCTCGATAAATAAAGGTTTTTAGTGTGTCGGATGGCTCGGTTTGCAAGCCGATTTCAAACAGCGGCACGGCGAGATCACAACGGGCTAACAACTGATTGGCTAACCCTTGATAGGTATAACATTCGCCTAATTGCTCTTCCAAAGTCCAACCGGCGTCGGTCATTAATTGCAAGCATGTTTGGAATGAAATAATCGAACCCTCATAGTTACGGCTGGTGTACTGTACCATACCCAACTGTTTCCACGCATCGGGATAGGTTGGGTCAAGCTCGACCGCTTGTTCGCAGGATTCACGGGCACTGATGTCGTTACGCTGTTGGAAAAACGTCTCACATTTGCGCGTCCATGCCTTCACGTTACGTGAATCGTTGGCAAGCACGCGGTCATAGGCTTGAATGGCGGCATCAAAGTTTTGTTTATTAATATAGTAAGGTGCAAGCTCGAAATACAACACATTCAGACGCGGGTGGGCTTGGATAGCCTGCTCAAATTGACCAATGGCAATATCAAATTCACCCGTATAGGCCATTGCCAACGCGAGGGCGCGACGTGCGTCTACACTGTTAGGATTCAAATCAATCGCTTTTTGGGCCGTTTCCTGAGCATTCAGCCAGCGCTCTTGTTCACGATAGGCCATTGAAAGATAGGCGCGTGGTTCGGCCCAATCCGGCGCACGGTCTACCGCTTTAATCCCCGCCGAGGCCGCTTCTTCGCCCCGTCCCACCGCAACCAGTGCCAAAGTATAGGCTGCCAGCGCACGTGGGTCATTGGGATAATCGTCAATCGCTTCTTCGGCCACTTCGAGGGCACGTTCCGAACGGAAACCAAAACCACGTCCATCATAACTGCCGTAGACGAGATTACGCACGTATTCAAACATGATGCCCATGTCGTCGGGCGCCATTTGGTAGGCTTGGGAATAATAGAGGATGCTGTTATTTAAATCGCCCTGCCAATAGGCTTCTTCAGCGAGTTGGGCAAGGGTCACGGCATCAGTGGTGGGCGTGGGTGGCCCCATCACGACCGCTAAGACCTGCGGCTGGACACGATCCATCTGCCACATCACAATCAACGCGGCAGCCATTGAGAAAAACCAGAATCCGAAGAACCAGCTAGGCCCTCGGCGGCGGGCGCGGCGACCAAAATGGAGCGCAGAACGATCCCGGCGGATTTGCATAGCTATAATCTCCAAAAACCACTTACTGACGATCCAAAACCCACGATGATTGCGGTAATGTGGCCTGCTATTTTACCAGAAAAAAATCTGATTCAACCCACGTTTCACCTGTTGGCGGCTGTCAGAAAACACAGACAATCATGTAGGGATAGATTCAATATAAGGGCGAGTCTGAGACATCGCCCCTACAAATTCAATGGTCTTGAAGATGGGCGCGGAGGGCTTCGAGGGCAAGGAGATAACTGCGCCAGCCAAAGCCACAAATCTGCCCGATACACACCGGAGCGATTAACGAGGTATGGCGGAACGACTCACGCGCATGGATGTTGGATAGATGACACTCAACGGTAGGCAGGGCCACCCCCGAAATGGCATCGCGCAGGGCGACGGAGGTGTGGGTATAGCCGCCGGGGTTGATAATCAGACCAGCCGCCCATCCCCGCGCATCTTGAATCCAATCAATCAATTGACCTTCGTGATTGGATTGGTGGACTTGCAGGGAAACCGCATGGGGCGCAGCGGCATCGTGCAAAGCGGCATTGATATGATCGAGCGTGATGTTGCCATAGACCTCCGGCTCGCGTGTGCCTAACAAATTGAGGTTCGGGCCATGCAGTACCAGCAGGGTCATTGGTTGAATTTTTTTAGCCATCACGCAGCATCTCCAAGATTTCGAGTACGGTTTCACGCGGCACATCCGACACGACTGCCGGATTGCCAATGCCTTTCAAAATAACAAAATGCGAACGACCACCCCGCCATTTTTTGTCGAGTTTCATGGCTTCCCATAGGGCTTCGGGGGCTAATCCTTGATAGCGAATGGGCAGGCCCGCCGATTTGACCGTGTTTTCGATAAAGCCGACATCATCCCCATCGAGATAACCCAATTTTTGCGAGAGCATCGCCGCGCCGACTAATCCGACCCCCACCGCAAAACCATGCCGCCACGCATAACCGCTGACCTGCTCAATGGCATGGGCAAAGGTGTGGCCGAGATTCAAATGGGCGCGTTCGCCTTGTTCATAGGGGTCGCGCTGGACGACATCAATTTTGACCTGCACGGCGGCTTTGATTTTTTCGACCAGCGGCATATCTTCATCCAACAAGGCGGGGTTGGCTAGAAGGCCGTGTTTAATGACCTCCGCCATACCCGCGCTCATTTCTTCGGGGGGCAAGGTTTTGAGGACTTCGGGATCAATAATCACTAAATCAGGCTGTTTGAATGCCCCGACTAAATTTTTGCCCTGTGGAATATCCACCCCCACCTTGCCACCCACCGAGGAATCCACCATTGCCAAGAGGGTCGTTGGGATTTGCACCAATTTGACGCCGCGCATGTACGTCGCCGCCGCAAAACCAACCGTATCGCCGACCACCCCACCGCCAAGCGCGATCACAACCCCTGTTCGGTCTAGACCGAGTCGGGCAAATTCATCGTAGAGAAATTTGGCGGTATCCAGATTTTTGTATTCTTCACCCGATGGAATAACGACCAAATGACGTTGATTTTCTAAAACAGTCTCAACTAAATTCTTACCATACAGTGGGGCGACATGTGTATCCGTCACCACACATTGAATAGGGGCGGTCGGGAACACATTAAAATATTGGGCGATTAAAATGGCGAGATCACCCAAGCAACCATTTTGGGTCAAAACTGGATAATGGCCTTCAGGTGAACGCACCAGTTTTTCAGATTGCCGGATAAAACTATCGGATTTCCAAATCCCCAGTAATGTTTTTGCTTTGTCATCCGGTGAGCCATTCGCCCCATTCACCACCTGCCGAAGAAACTGCCGATAGATCGGTTCGCGCTGCTTCAATAAGGCCGCGATTCGATCTAGTGGGTTTTCGCCTGCCAACAACGGACGGCCTGAATCATCTTTTAGACGCTCGTAAATCACCTCTGGCGGTGCTTGTAGGCAGATAATCACCTCATTGGCGAAGGTGGCGCGATTGACCGGATTCAATAATGCTCCCCCACCCGTCGCTACGACCATCACACGCGGGTCGGCGGCGACCTCGGCACAAACGGCGGATTCCCATGCGCGGAAACCTGCCTCACCGTATTTTTCAAAAATCTCAGGGATGCTCAGGCCGACTTTTTGCACGATGACATCATCAAGGTCAACAAATGGCACGCCGACTTTTTCCGCGACGAGCTTGCCCAAGGTGGTTTTGCCTGTGCCCATGAAGCCTGTCAAAACGAGTTTGCGTTGGGGGGTATCAGACATAACCGAACCGCCATGTGGTATTGTGCATCGCAAAATCGCTCAATTCGCCGCGTTTAAGCGAATCATAACGGGGACGCATTTCTGCCAGTGAATCACCGCCCAATTTTTCGAGCAGGGCATCCGCCAGCACAATCGCTACCATCGCCTCAATCACCGGGACGGCGCGGGGGGTGGCACAAAAATCGCTACGTTCGTAGGTCGTACCTTCGGGTTCGCCCGTCGCCAAATTGACGGAGGCCAGTGGGATCAGGGTGGTACTAATCGGCTTCATAGCGGCACGGACAATCAAGGGTTCACCTGTCGTCATGCCGCCCTCCAGTCCACCAGAGCGATTGGTCTGGCGGATGAGCTTGCCATTTTCACCCAATAAAATTTGGTCATGAACTTGTGTGCCGGGTTTGCGTGTGTTGGCAAAAGCCGTACCGATTTCCGCGCCCTTGATGCTTTGGATGCTGCACACCGCGCCAACCAGACGACCACTCAGGCGGCGGTCATAATGGACATGCGACCCCAAACCGGGGGGCAAATGCAGGGCGATGACTTCAATCACCCCGCCCAAGGTATCCTTATCTATTTTGCATTGGCGGATGGCGGCGCGAATCCCCTCTGAGGCGATGGGGTCGGGGCAGCGCACATCGGATTCTTCGGCGGCGGCAAAACGGGCAGGATAATCCGGTGGTTCGGGTAAATCCGCAACCACCCCGCCAATCTCGGTGACATAGCCGCCAATGACGACACCAAATTCACCCAAAAGGCGCTTGCAAATCGCACCCACTGCCACCCGAACCGCTGTTTCACGCGCACTCGAACGTTCCAAAGCGATGCGTAAATCATCGTAGCCATATTTGAGCGCACCCGTCAGATCGGCATGACCGGGACGGGGGGTGGTCATGGGGGGAATGTCTTTTTCCGCCCAATTTTTCCAGTCGCGGTTTTCGATGATGAGGCTAATCGGGCCACCTGTCGTTTTGCCCGCCATCACCCCGCCAGTGATGCGTACCTCGTCGCGTTCGATCTGCATTCGACCACCGCTACCATAACCCTGCTGGCGACGGGCGAGGTCGAGATTGAGTTGGTCTTGTGATAGGGGTAACCCGGCAGGCATCCCCTCCAAAATTCCGGTTAAAAGCGGGCCATGACTCTCCCCCGCTGTCAAAAATCGAATCATAACCCTTCTGCACCATCCATAGTTGCGCCAGTAAAATTCGCATCTCGAATTTTGGCATTGATAAAACGGGCAATACTGAGGTTGGCATAACTAAAATCGGTCTCCTCAATGGTTGCCCGTGAAAGTGTCGCCGCCGACAAATCGGCCTCGACAAAATTGGTATTGGTTAGATTGGCATCCGCCAGAATCGCCCCGACCAAAAAACTGCGCTCACAGCGGGCTCTGGTCAGATTAGCCGATTGAAAATTAGCCCCTTCACCATCCACTTGGGCCAACACCGCATCGGTTAGGTTAGCAGAAACTAGTGAAACCTCACGCAGACACCCGCCCGTTAAATCCGCCCCGATAAGATAACAGCTATCCATGCGGGCGCGGGTAAAATCTGCACCAGCCAAACGCGCATGAGTGAGATTGCAATAATCCAACACCGCTGTCTGAAAAATCGCCTGTACCAATGAGGTGCGATAGAGGCGGGCATGGTTGAGTTTGGCACCGGCAAGGTAGGCATAATCCATTTTGGCTTCGGGCAGACGGGCGTTCATTAAGTTGGCATTTTGCAAGATCGCACCCGTGAGATTGGTATTGGCTAAATCACAATAGAATAAATTGGCATCAGTTAGGTTAGCCTCGCTCATATCCAGCCCATTCAATTTGAGCATTGAGAGATTGAGACCAGTCAAATCGCGGTCACGCCCCATAATTGAAATGACATCTTCGCGGGTGATACGGGCCATACATGCTCCTTAATCCGCACTCAAGTCCATCAACCCTAATGATACCTGAAGCCGCGTATTCGCACTATTTTAGTGCTGCCAACGCCGCCGCGTGCATCACATCCGCCGGGGCTTGTTGACCTGTCCAAAGTTCAAAAGCCGCTGCCCCTTGATAAACCAGCATTCCCAAGCCGCCGATGACCCGCGCTCCAGCACTTTGGGCCTGCTGCATAAACTTGGTTTGCATGGGACGATAAATCAGGTCATATACCACCGTCCCATTTGGAATCGGCACATGGTCGGGCCAAGGCGATTCATCCACTTTGGGCCACATGCCGACGGGAGTGGTGTTGACAACCAAATCCACCGTTGGGGCAATTTTGGCGAGGGCCGATTGGGACTGCACTTCAACTTCAAGCTGTTTGGAGACGCCACGCCGGACGTTATTGCGTAGTTCCCACGCCGCTTGATCACGCCGCGCCACGACGGTGACATGCGCCCCGCCATTCGATAGGCCCAAAACGACCGCATGAGCCGAGCCGCCTGCCCCCAATACCAATGCCCGTTTGCCCGCCACCTCGACATTTTGCGCGGCAAGGTCGAGCATAAAGCCGGGGCTGTCGGTGTTATACCCTTCGGTGCGGCCTTCCTCAATCAGAATGGTATTGACCGCACCAATGCCCCGTGCCGCTAGGGTGATATTATTCAGCAGGGGCATCACGACTTGTTTATGTGGAACGGTGACATTCGCGCCGACAAAACCATCCTTTACCAAATTTTCGGTACGGGTTGCCAATTCGTCTTTCGGCGTGGGCAGCAGTTCATAATGCCAATCCGTCAGCCCAAGCGCCGCAAAAGCCGCGTTGTGCATGGCAGGTGATAGGCTATGTTCAACAGGCCAACCGATGATGCCAACTCTTTTCATGCCCATTCTACCCCCGCACCAAGCGACTGCATGGTTTCCACAAAACCGGGGAATGAGTCATGGGCGCAGCGGGCATCCTCGACAATCGTTTCGCCTTCTGCCAGCAAACCCGCCACTGTCAAACTCATGGCAACCCGGTGATCGTCATGCCCATCCACCACCGCGCCTTTTAACCGCTGTGGCCCTTCGATAACAAAGCCGTCGGGGCGTTCTTCAATCACCGCGCCGAGTTTGCGTAATTCGGTTGCCATGACCGCGATCCGGTCGGTTTCTTTGACCCGAAGTTCACGGGCTTCGCTGACTTCGGTGACACCGTTGGCATGAAGGGCCGCGACCATCAACACCGGAAATTCGTCAATCATGCGGACGACCAAATCCCCTTTGATGTTTGTCCCGTGCAATGGGGTGGAACGCACCGTCAAATCGGCAACGGGTTCGCCGCCTTCCTCATGCCCATTCGATTGATGCACCGTCGCGCCCATCATCGCCAGCGCGTCCAAAATGCCAGTGCGGGTATCATTTACGCCGACGCCTTCAATCACGATTTCAGCCCCATCCACCAGCAACCCGGCCACCAGCGGAAATGCAGCGGAGGAAATATCCGCCGGAATCGTCCAATTCAAGGGGTGCAGGCGCTCAACCGGGGTAATCGTCACGCGGTTATCGGCTTTGCGAATATCCGCCCCCATCGCCCGTAACATGCCCTCGGTGTGATCGCGGGCCGGGCCGGGTTCAACAATCGTGGTCGGGCCATCGGCAAACAAGCCTGCCAATAACAAACAGCTTTTAACTTGGGCGCTGGCAACAGGCATTTCATACGTGATGCCCTTGAGATGGGCCCCACCAAAATGCAGCGGGGCGCGACCTTCATTTTCCTCCACATTCGCACCCATCAAACGTAACGGCTCGGTGATGCGCTTCATGGGACGGCGGCGCAGTTGTTCGCTGCCATCCAACACACTGGGGAAAGGCTGGCCCGCCATTACGCCTGCCAATAGACGAATCCCTGTGCCCGCGTTGACACAATCTAGCGGTTGGCTTGGCTGCTGCAATCCCCGCAGGCCGCGTCCATGTACGGTCAGGGTGGTGTCGTCATGGCGATCTACGTGCACCCCCAGAGCGCGAACACAGCCGAGGGTCGCCAAGGTATCGCCAGCGGGCAAAAAGCCACGAATTTCACTGATGCCATCGGCCAGTGCGCCAAAAATCAGCGCCCGATGTGAAATAGATTTATCCCCCGGCACACGAATGACCCCGCGTAGGGATTGACCGGGGTGAACACGCACGCGGGTCGAAGTCAGGTTATGAGTGGTCATGAGATCGGGCGTTCTCCATAGGTCTTGGTGTAAAGGCGGCGGGCCTCGACTACCCGCGCAAGTTCTTCACGTAGTTCATCCGGATGATCAAAAAGGGCGTCGAGGGTATCCAAGTGATTGCGGAGGCGAGCCAAGAGAGGGCGGATTTGCGCGGCATTGGTCGTAAACATACCCGTTATCATGTTTTCTTCGGTACGGGCCAAGCGGGTCGCACCGTCAAAACCACCTGCCGCCAGTTGGAACAGGGCTTCATCTTCCGCTGAGGCTTCCATCGCCAAGCGCATCAGGGCAAAACTCAAAACGTGGGGTAAATGGCTGGTCAATGCGGTCAGGGCGTCATGGCGATAGCGTTCCATCCAAATCGGCCTTGCGCCAATCACTGCCACTAAACCTTCGGCAATGGCACAGGCGGCGGGGGTGGTTAAGGTCGTTTCGCAAAGGACAAAACGCGCCCCTTTATAGAGGGTGGGGATGGCGTTACGAAACCCATTTTCCGCCAAGCCGCACATTGGATGTCCGCCAATCGCGGTGACGGTAGCAGGCAGGGTATCAAGGGTGTCACAGATGCGGCCTTTGGTGCTGCCGATGTCCATGACCAATGCCCCACTTTTCAACTGACCGGGGATGGCTAGATTTTGAATAAATTGGGGGATACGATCGGAGGGCACAGCTAAAATCACAATGTCGGCTTGATCTTGCTCCCCTACCCCGTCAATCACCCCCGCTTGTAAAGCCGATTCCAAATGGGTGGCATTGGCATCTTGGGCAGTGATACGTTTGACATGATCGCGCAGGGCCATCGCCAACGACCCACCCATCAAGCCTAGACCAATAATATGTACAGTAAACCCATCAATTGCGTTATCAGACATGCAAGCCTCAACAATGGTATGTAGGGGCGAGTTGTGGTGGACTCGCCCGTAAATTCAAAGATTAGTGTGACGGAACAGGGGCGG
Organism: Anaerolineae bacterium; assembly: GCA_041753455.1. Lineage (GTDB taxonomy): Bacteria > Chloroflexota > Anaerolineae > Aggregatilineales > J027 > CFX10. Next base: position 65,335 of record JBGSUK010000004.1, read on the forward strand.
GAATGGGTTCATGCACCCGCTTACCGACGACTTCGGCGAGACGGGCGGCCTTTTTCACCAATTGGGCAAACTTATCAGGCCGCAGCGATTGGCGACCATCCGAGGCGGCGTGATCGGGGTCTTGATGGACTTCCAAAATTAGGCCATCGGCGCCAGCAGCTACCGCCGCAAGGGATACACTTTCGACATATTCCCATTTGCCCGTGCCGTGACTGGGGTCAGCGATGACAGGCAGGTGCGACAAATGCTTGAGGACAGGAATGGCGTTGATGTCGAAGGTATTGCGGGTGGCGGTTTCATAGGTACGGATACCACGTTCGCACAGCATGACCCGCATGTTGCCTTTGCTCAGGATATATTCAGCCGCCATGAGGAGTTCTTCAATCGTGCTGCTCATGCCGCGCTTGAGCAAGACGGGGAATTGGCTTTCACCCACCGCATTGAGCAGAGCATAATTTTGCATGTTGCGAGCACCGATTTGCAGCACATCGGCATATTGGCAGACTAGCGGAATAAGGGCCGGGTCCATGACTTCGGTGACAATCGGCAAGCCGGTTTGTTCACGCGCCTCGGCTAAATAACGCAGGCCCTCTTCTCCCAATCCTTGGAAAGCATACGGCGAGGTGCGCGGTTTGAATGCCCCACCCCGCAGGGCCGTCGCGCCGGCTTCGCGCACAATATGGGCGATTTCGATAATTTCACTGCGGCCTTCGACTGAGCACGGGCCAGCGATGACGGCTAAATCTGGCCCACCGACATTGATATTGTTGAGGGGGATTTGGGTATCGTCAGGGTGATATTCGCGGCTGGCAATTTTGTAGGGATGGGTAACGGGGATGACATCTTGGACACCGGACATGACACTTAATTGTTCGCGATCAACTGGACGGCCACGCCCAATTATGCCGATGATGGTACGTTCCTTGCCTTCCGAGAGGTGGACTTCATACCCCATCCCACGAATACGGGCAATTACTTCGGAAATTTCACGGGCGGTTGCGCCATTGGACATCACAACAATCATTGCAAATTCTCCCTATCGGTATGTGGTGAATAAATTTTCTCTGGCAAAAATCGGTTTCTAATTTTGGGCAGTCAGTTCGTCGGCCAGCACTTCGGTTAAATCTTTCATTTCAATCGAACGGTCAGGGCGTAAATGTTTCGCGCCATTGATATAGACATGGTGAATTTCTTGGGCAGTCAGCGGCGTGTTCCACATAATCAAAATCCGCAGGCACATCTTGAGGCCGTGCGGGACAGCCATTTCGTGAGCGCACATTAGGGCCGCATCGTGCCAACCTAATTGCCGTGCCGCCACCGCCGGATATTCGGCATTTAAATCCATCGTCGTCGTAAAAATCACGCTGGCAACATCATCCGGCAAAATGCCATTGTGCTTAATCATCAGCACCAGCAGTTCGCGGGTCGCTTCTAAAATCGCCTCGCGGGTGTTGGCTTCGACGGTGGTGGCTCCGCGAATCCCCCGACAAACTTTGGGCTGCCACGCAGGGTCGTTGGGTGTATTGGTCATGAGTGCTCCTTGTAGTTGCTGATTTATCATCCCACCACAAGGTTTTTTGTAGTCCAATCTTAGAAACGGAAAAAGGCCCGGTGTCCCTTTGGGAACTCCGCGCCTGTGGTCGCTGCTCTCGTTTGTAGCGGCTAGTTGTCGCTACGTGCGTTGTTCCCGTTGCACCGTGCTGTTCCCAAAATAGTAATAAAAGTAAAAGCTGACATACGCATCGTAGGACGCGCTGTAAGCAGTGGGAAGAACGGACAAACGGGTAGGATTGGTCACAATAAAACCCTTGTGTTTCGGTTAGTGATAGCAGCATAACACGGACACCTATCATTCGTCAACTCATTCGAAATCCATTTTTTTGTCCAACCTGCACAAAACCCCCTCACCCATTGGTTTGAGCGAGGGGAAAGCCAAGTGAGTGTAGGCAAATTACAAGCGGCCCTCAAGGAAATTTTGCAGAATCCGCACGCCGTAGGTCGTCAAAATGCTTTCGGGATGGAATTGGACACCGACCACCGGATGCTCTTTGTGGCGCAGGGCCATGACTTCGCCTTCTTCGGTGAAAGCCGTCACACTCAGGCAATCCGGCAGGGGTTCTTCGACAATCAGGCTGTGGTAGCGGGTGGCGACAAAGGGACTCGGCACGCCCGTAAACAATTTCTGATTGCGGTGGTAAATCTGCGACGTCTTCCCGTGCATCAATCGCGGCGCACGAATGACCCGCCCACCATAGGCCTGACCGATACACTGATGGCCCAAACAAACACCAAAAATCGGGATATGCTGACCCAATTGTGTGATGACATCCAGCGAAATCCCCCCATCGTTGGGATCGCCGGGGCCGGGTGAAATCAGAATCCGGCTGGGATTCAGGGCGGCTACTTCCGGCAGAGTGAGGGCATCGTTGCGAATGACCTGCAAATCCGCGCCGAGGCTGCCCAATAATTGCACGAGGTTATAGGTAAAACTATCGTAGTTATCAATGACCAGAATCATGGTATGTTCTCCCCCTAGTGTTTATTCAAAACCGCGTTCAGCCATGCGTATGGCTTCGGCTAAGGCACGGCCTTTGTGAAGTGTCTCTTGGAATTCGGTAGTAGGATCACTGTCGGCAACCAAGCCCGCGCCGACTTGCAAGAAAATCTGATCGCCGCGCATTGTCAGGGTGCGGATGGTGATGCAGGTATCCATTGAGCCATTGAAGCTGAAATAGCCCACTGCCCCGGCATATGGCCCACGACGATCTGGCTCTAATTCATCAATGATTGCCATCGCCCGAATTTTGGGTGCGCCGCTGACTGTGCCCGCCGGGAAAGTGGCCCGTAATAAATCGAAGGCATCTAAGCCCGCCCGCAATTTGCCCTCGACATGCGACACAATGTGCATGACCCGCGAATATTTTTCGACGGTCATCAGTTCGGGCACATGCACCGAGCCATATTCACAGACACGGCCCAAGTCATTGCGGCCCAAATCCACCAGCATGACGTGTTCGGCGCGTTCTTTGGGGTCGGTCAATAGGCTGGCTTCCAATTCGGCATCTTCTTCGGGGGTCACGCCGCGTGGACGGGTTCCCGCGATGGGGCGGACGCTGGCAATGCCGTCTTCCAAACGCACCATCATTTCGGGGGACGCACCGACGACATTGAAGTTTTCGTGTGGGAAATGGAAGAAATACATATAGGGCGCGGGATTGAGCATCCGCAGGGCGCGATAGATGGTGAAGGGTGGCGCACTGGTCTGACAGGTCAGGCGTTGGGATAACACAATCTGGAAGGCATCCCCGGCGGCGATATATTCTTTGGCGCGGCGCACGCCTTCTTCAAAACCCGCCTGTGTGAAATTCGAGACCAGCGGGTCATCCAAAACGGTGGTCGCCATCGGGATTTCGCCGAGGGGTTGGCGCAGACGTTCGACAATGGCGGCGATACGATCAGCAGCATCGGCATAGGCGGCGGCAGGGTCACCGATGTTATGGGCATTCGAGAGGACAATAATCTGCGATTTGACGTGATCCACAATCACGATGGAGTCAAAAATCATGAACAGCGCACCGGGCAGGTTGGTTACGTCGGGGGCATTGGCAGGCAGGCGCTCAAATTGCCCGACGACATCATAGCCCAAAAAGCCCACTGCCCCACCGACAAAACGCGGCAAACCGGGCAGCGCGACGGGTTGATAATTGGCAAGTTCAGCTTTGATTTCGGCAAGGGCATCACCGCCGGGGGTGGTATCGGGGGCTAAAAGTTTGCGCGGGCCAACGCCGATAAAGGAATAACGCCCGACCTGCTCCCCACCTTGCACACTTTCGAGCAAGAAGGCGGGTTCATCGGCGCGGAACAATTTCAAAAAGGCCGAGACGGGGGTTTCGAGGTCGGCGGGTAAAACGCGATAGACCGGGACAAGATCGCCACGTTCAAATAGGGCGGGCATGTCCTCTGGCTTGGGCAGCAAACGGGATGTTGTGTCATGGGCAATTCGCAGCATAGTTTCCTCCGAGCAAACACCACAAGATTTGGGAATCAAAAAGAGCCTCCTCAATCGTCAGGGCGAGAGAAGGCTCCCGTGGTGCCACCCGGCTTAGACTAGCGCCAGAACGCTGTGTCTCACTTAAATTCAGGTGCGGGCAGAGTTTTTGGTAATGCTCTGGTACTGCCGAGACCCTTCGCCTTGATAACGGTGGCTGTTCCGATGGGGGCTACTGTGATTCGCCCACACAACTCCCCGGCCCATTCAGTCCGCGCCTCTGTACCGCCTTCACACCTAGCTGGCGGCTCTCTGCACATCGCGTTCGGACATACTCTTCCGGTTCAACGTCTTTGGAAAATTGCTATTCAATTGGTAGGCAATAAGGTAGCGCAGAGTGTTTTGGAAGTCAAGAGGGGTAGCCGGGTAGAAACGACAAAAAGCTTAGACCGCCGAATAAATTCGGACGGCTATGTGGCAAAATCGGCTCGAAGCCGATTGCAGATTGCCAAAATCTTAATTATTGTGGGATCCCACCAAATGGACATAAAGGTGAAGGGGGGTACGGAGTGGTATGGTGGAAAAACATAAAAGCGTAACTGCCGTTACGGATATATGGGTGGGAATTATAGAACAATTGTTCTAGGATTGATTTTCTATTGAGGATATTGGGAATGCCATATCCGGTAGCCAATTGCACGCGGGGATATATCCGCCGCGCTGAATTTAGGATGGAACGCTGTTTCGAAATATGTCACTTACTACGTTTTTGCGAACATTTTCCTATGGAGCAAATTTTGGGACTAAATGCCTTTATCACCAAGCTGTTTTTTCAAATCCTCAACGGCTTGGACTATTCTAGCATCGGGGTTTTTACCCATTAGGCGGACTGATTCTTCAAAATGGAATAAAGCACGGGCTTTATCCTCCATCCCCATATAAATAGCTCCAAGTGCACGGTGGCCTTGCTCTTCATTGGGATCCAACTCAACCCCACGGCTTAGATCTTTAAGCGCATCATCAAATTTACCAAACGAGCTTTGAACTATGCCCCGTTCAATATAAGGTTTTGCCCATCGGTCATTCAGTTTTATTGCCAATGTTAGGTCAAGAAATGCACGAGCGTATTGTCCCATCACGCGATAAACTTGACCTCGGTTAGAGTAAAAGTAAGCATCATTTGAATTGAGCGATATTGCAGCATTGCAATCTTCGAGAGCTTTTTCAAAATTCCCTAAGGCTAAAAATGCTAATCCCCGATGGGTTAAAGCCTCAGCATTGTTCGGGTGATGTTGCAAAGCATAGTTCAAATCTTCGAGGCCCTTTGCATACTCGCCAGATAGGACATAAGCCATACCCCTGCTAGAATAGCCATCAGGGCTTGGTCGGCTATTTATCCAATAGGTGTATTCAATAACTGCTTGGGGATAGTTGCGATTTTGAAAATATAGATCGCCTAATTTGCCGAAGAACCCTGGTGCAGTAATTCTATCTTTGCCACCCTGAGCTTCTAACTCTTGCATATACCTAATATCATTTGGATCAGCTTTATCCCCAGCTAACCCCACATATTTTCGATAGTCTTGTAGTGCCCGTTCATAATTTCCCGCCATGTGGTACATTCTGCCTCTACCACTATAAGATTCGGCATAAGTCGGATCTGCTTCAATAGCACAACTACAATAATAGGCAGCTTTCCAATGCTCAGAATAACAACTGTGATAAATACCAGCTAATTTAAAGAGAAAGTAGGCGTTATTAGGTTCCTTTTGAATCGCGCCAAGCATGTGAAGGAGACCTTCAGTATGATCACCCTTTGCAATATAGACATAACTTAATTCACCACGGGCTTTGGTATAGTCTGGTTCTAACTCAAGAGCACGTTTAAAATCTTCCTCAGCATGGGAATAATCTTTTAAACAGTAATAGCTGCGGCCTCGATAATAAAATGCCTCAGTGCTATTGGAATCTGCTTCTATAGCTTGTGTGAAAACCTCGATTGCTTTAGCAAAGTCATTTTGATCAAAAAGACTTATTCCCCGCTCAATAAGGTCATTCATGATTGCCAGCCCCTGTTTTTATATTCGGATAAGCAAAGAAAACTAGAGAGCCGAATTTGTTGACAAACCGCACTGATGTTCGTATCAGTTTAGCATCCTTGGTCTCGGTTCGCCCCTCCCATCACATCAGGCGTATTCTATATAATCAAAAACATGGTAGCTGAGTAGATGAACGCAATCTCAATAGTATAAAGGTTAGGAAATTGACTTCACTGCGTATCAAAGAAATCGGATTACTTCGTCCAGAGGTTATCAGCAAGGATGAGTATGTCTTCAATATAGATTGGGAGGGTTCTCAGGGTCAAACTTTTTATTGGCGTGCTGGCGCTTCATCGAAAGCCCTACTTGAAATTGGGATGAGTGGGGCAACGGGCGACATACATTCGATAGAATTGGTTTTGGCAGATAAAGTCATATTGAATCAAGATTTGCCGAGTTTAATGAGTACAAATATCCCCCAAAAAGTAGGTTCTCCAACTTTTGCTTTGGAAAGTATTTGGGGCTTGGAAGAAAGCTTATTTGATGCAAACGAAGCTTTTTCGGTGTATGTAGGGAAAGATTCATTATCTATCAAATTTGAAGCGTCGGATCAAGTTGATTCCATTTTGAAAAACGGTAGAGTTGGATTTGGGCTAAAAGCAGATGAAGTAACAATAATAAATGTAATTGATTTATCAGATGAAGAAATGGGCAATCTAAAATCTATTTTGAGAATATGATTATCAACCGCTTGATATTTACAATGAATTTAGTTGACAAACCGCACCGATGTTCGTATCAGTTTAGCATCTTGAGAAAAAGCGGCCCTAACTTTTCAGAGAAGTTAGAGCCGTTGTGAAAGTAGCTACTTCACTATCTATCACTATTTAATACAGAATGACCAGTCTTGAACAGTTCCAAGAGTTTGACGGCCGATCACGCCTTCGAAAACTATCAAGCCAAGGGTCGCATAGCATTGATTAATTCGCTTACCCCAACGGTAGCAATGCCAGACATGGTATCTGACATAGCATAGGGGATAACTAATTCGTTGTTGTGAATCAGCGACCCACAGGAATAAACGACATTGGGGACATATCCCTCGCGCTCTTCCTCATGCGGTACTAGCAAGGGTTCTTCTAGGCGTGCGATGATTTTTGTCGGATCTTTAAGGTCAAGCAGCATCGCTCCTATGCAATATTGGCGCATAGGGCCGACGCCGTGAGTGAGTACAATCCAGCCTTCATCAGTCTCCAAAGGCGAACCGCAATTGCCAATTTGGATAAATTCCCAGTTCTGTTGAGGTTCTTGGATAATTTCGGACTCCTGCCAGAAATGAATATTATCGGAGAACATAATGCGATTATTTTCACCATCTTGGCGTGAAAGCATAACATAACGATCATCAATTTTACGCGGAAACAGAGCCATTCCCTTGTTTTGTACCGCTTTGCCGTTGAGGGTCAAAATATTAAAGTGGACAAAATCTTTTGTTTCGATGAATTGCGGCAGAATTGTCACACCATTATAAGCCGTGTAGCTTGCGTAATAGGTGAATTGACCATCCTCATTGAAAAACTGTACAAATCGAGCATCTTCGATGCCTCGACTTTCATTTTTTGAGACTGGAAAAATCACCCGTTCAGATACCAAGTCATTGAGGTCAAAACTTAACTGATAATTGGAATTCGCCAGCCAAAATATCATCTCAAGAGTTTCATTTTGATGTTCCACAGGGAAAATCGGATTTGCCCGAAGAGTTTCAATTTCGCTTTTTAAATGATAATAGGAAAAATTCTCCGGTAGCTGCGTGAGGAGATAGGCAGTTACTTCGTTTCCTGTCGCCATTTCGTTGAGTTTTAGTCGGAAGAGATGGCGGTCGAAAATGGGGTCTAAATGGATATCTGGGGTTACGACATAATCGCTAATCGGGTCGAAAAGAAACACATTTTGTGAGTCAATCACCCCACTACGAAATACAATCGAGGAAATATGACCTTCACCGGTTGCCCGGAGACTCATGATAAAGCGTAGACTCCCTTTATCCAACTGGCTTTGATCAGGATGAGGAACAATGGAAGGATTGAAAAGTGCGGCTGATTCGATGGAGTATTCCATCGTGAAATAAGCACCAATTACGGCCCTTTGGGTCTCACTGAGTGTAATATTTTCAGGAACAAAGGCTTTTACCTCGTTCATGTGCTGGTCAAAAACCCGTTGAATGTCTTTATGGCGATGGGAAAAATCAAGAAGGATTTGGGCCAGAAGATCTTTAACTTCTCGTTCAGGCATGTCCACGACACGCTGAATAATTTTGGCGATACGTTGGGTATTGTCGGGCACATGAAGCCGAGTAATGACACGCGATGGGTCGCACCGGAGTTGTTTCTTTTTACGTTGGACTATTGGCAGGGATCGAATTTGGGAAGGCATAAGCTGGCGTTCCTTATTCTATGTTTTGAATATGGCTTCAAACCCATAGACTCCATTTTAGGCTAATTGGTTGATTGAAGGGTATTCTCCGCAAGGCGCAACTCCAACCAAGCTTGCAAAAAGGCTAGTGTAGACTCGGCCCCTTGATTCTCGTTCACGCGGTCAGGATGGAGTCCATCACGACAGCCGCCAGTTGAGGGATCATAAACAGGGAGTTTCAAGTCGTTGCGTCCGAGAAACCATTCGAAAGCCCGTTGCGCCTCTCGGTTCCAGCATGAGTCTCCCGTGATACGATAGGCTTCTAAACACGCCGAAATCATGCTTTGTGCTTCAATAGGCTGTTGATCGAAACGTGCCTGCTCACTGCCTTGTTTATAGAACCCATTGGACCCGATAGGAATAAAATGCTCACCGACCGTCTTCGTTTGCTGTAAATCTGCCAACCAACTGAGTGATTTTAACCCGACTGTGGACATCTCTTGGTTGGGTATCCCTTGACCGCAGATGAGCATAGCCTGCGGTAGAATCGCGTTGCAATAGGTCAGCTTATCTTCATACCAGCACCAATCATCAGAGGCGTTATGTTGATACAAAGCCAGCAACCGCCCTGCCAATTCATCGCGGATATGGCGAATTAAGCTGTCTCCCTCAAACCGCTGTAGATACTCGTGGATACCAATCAGGGTAAAAGCCCATGCACGCGGACTGGTGGAGGTGAGTACCGTAGGTAATGCCTGTTCAAACAGCCAGCTTGCGATGTTCGTTAGTCCGGGTATGTTAGAGCGCCCTATCACCATTCCCAATGACCATATGGCCCGACCATGACTATCTTCTGAGCCACTTTTTTCTAACCAACGGCGCTGATAATCCATAAAGTTACGGAAGCTCTTGGTCTCACTATTGAAGGCATAGGCAATGAAGGCGAGGTAACGGGTTGCAAAGGCGAAAGATTGTTCGTTGTCTAGCTCCAACTCCGTTAAATAGGTACTTACGATTAAGGCCCGGGCATTGTCGTCAATGCTATAACCCTCGCGATAGTTCGGTATCGTGAAACGGGCGTGCTGTAATATACCGGTATCGTCGGTCATGTGGTGCAGATGATCGAGTTTGAGAGGAGGGAGTTCGCCGGGGCGTTGATCAAGTGGCTTGACTGCAAAGGGCGAGGCAACAAAGTTACGACGCTCGGTACGGGCGCGTTCAAAACTCTCCATATAGCGACTTGCGACTTGCGACCAGATCATGGCCCGCCCGAATAAATAGGCTTGCTTACGCATCGCATGACGCCTAGATTCGTTATCTAATAGATGGATTACTTGCTCGGCTAGTGCTTCCGGATCATGAAAGGGAACCAAGACACCGCGTTCTTCGGCGAGCATTTCCTCAGCATACCAATAAGGAGTTGAAATGACGGCTTTACCTGCCCCCAATGTATAGGCCAGTGTTCCCGAGGTGATCTGTGCGGCGTTATGATAGGGTGTGATATAAATGTCCGTCGCGCCAATAAACTCCTTGAGTTCTTCTAAAGTGACGAAACGGTTATAAAAGATCACATGGCCCTCGACACCTTTATCACGCGCCAGACGCTGCAACGACAAACGGTATGTTTCACCTTCTTGTCGTATCACATGCGGATGGGTCGCGCCGAGAATCAGATACATGACATTCGGATAGTGTTTGACAATTTGTGGAAGGGCCGTAATAACATCCTCAAGCCCTTTGCTAGAGGATAACAAACCAAAGCTCAATAGAACCATTTTTCCATCCACACCAAACACATCTTTGTGGAAACTGGGATCTACAAAAGGGACATCCGGAATACCATGCGGAATCATATCAATCTTTTCCGGCAATACCCCATAGATTTCTTGCAAAAAATCTACCCCGCGCTTACTCATGACCACGACACGATCCGACAGAGCCGCGATTTCTACCAAGACACGCCGTTGATCTGGATTTGGATTCTGTAGAATGGTGTGAAATGTGGTAACAACTGGCATACGGAGTTCGCGTAAGAGGGTTAGGATGTGGCTGCCGGCTGCCCCCCCGAAAATGCCGTATTCGTGTTGGAGACACACCAGATCAACGTTATTGGTATTGAGAAAATCGGCGGCGCGGCGATAGGAGTCAATGTCTTTCTCCGTTAGTTCAAAGCGCACACGGGGCGGATAGGTGTAGCCTGCCTCCGTGTCATTAACGGGCAAAGCAATACACGTTGTGTTTCCATAACCCGCTGCAATAGCCTCGCATAAATCAGTTGTGAAGGTGGCAATCCCACATTGACGTGGAAAATAGTTACCGATAAATCCAATGCGGTTAATAGCTGTATTGGTCGTATTCTGTTCCATATAAAATCACCCCCTCCGGAGATATTGTTTCGTCTGTCTGTAGCGATGCCAAAGCTAACCACTGAATAGATTGTTGAACTATCTCTTTTACCCATGACCAAATATTGCATATCCTTCAGCAAGAATATGGCTGGAGAGGTAGATTAAATGAGAGTAGACGGCACTCTACCGCCCTCATTGTCCCACGTACATAATTGGTCGTGGATCGTTTTCCTCTGTTTGACTGCAAAAAGACATTCAAGCACATCACACCATTTGCTCAAGATACCCTGTGTTGAGGTCACTTCTTCAACAAATTCGTCGTCCAAAGTTGGAACGCGCTGGAACTCATTTTGCAGCGCCAGAATACTATGCAGCAACTGTAGCAGTTCGGTTTCAGACAACTGTTGAAGGGCCGAGACAGGGTGCATTTTTTCAGCTAGTCCATTTTCTCGTCTAAATCGATTTGTCACGGTGTTCCTTTCGTGAAAACAGAGTGGCCTGTTCGCCACTCCCGCACGGTTGCAAAGTCAGGCTTAGCGCAATTCGTCTACTTTGTCTTCCACTTTTTTGCGCAATTCCGACAGCTCTTTCTCGATGCGTTTCAGTGTTGGGTCCACCATTTCATGGCCCTTGCTGACACTTTGTTCAAAGCCGTGTTCAAGGCTGCTCGCCAATTCGTCACGGGTCTTCTGACCGGAGGTTGGGGCGAAGATTAGCCCCACAGCAGCACCAAGACCAGCCCCGATACTAAATGCAAACACGACGAGAGCTGAATTTTTTCGTGCCGCCCGTACTTCAGCTTTGTGACTATAATAGGTTCGATTGTTGTCCATTGTGTGAATTTCGCTTTCTGATTGGCCCAATTAAAAGGCCAAACTGTTTGAATCTTGCTTTTGATTAGCCGGGGATAGCTGGGACTGGTATGGCTTGTAGGAAGCCAAGAAAAACCAACTCTTCATCTAAGGCCCGCACCGTATGGGGTTCATTTGGCTCAAAAGTGAGGAGTGTATTGGGTCCAAATTCTTGCTCTGGTTCGTTATTGGATGCAAACATGCCACTCCCCTTCAATATCACCACATATAGGGGAGAATGCGGCGCACGATGCTCCATGATGCTCTGACCGGGTTTGAGCATCCAGCGCAAGATACGTCCCTCTTTGTCAACCAAAAGTGGCTGAGCAAATGGGTCTGATTCATGAAATTCAAGTTGCGCTAACAGGTGATTGACTTTCATACTACCACTTCCTTTTCTGAATTCTGCTGCAAGTCGCAACTATACTTTCAGGTTGGCGGCCCATGCATCAATCTGTTTATCAGCTTCTTTCTTGGCGATGTTGTAGCGCTTTTGAAGTAGGCTCGCTAAGGTCTTACGATTGCCATCAATTTGGGTGAGTTCATCATCGGTCAATTGACCCCATCGTTTTTTGGCTTCACCGCTGAATTGCTTCCATTCACCAGAGATGTGTTCCCATTTGTTTTTCATAGTCATTTCCCTTGATTCATTAATTGAACTTTGTGTGGCAGATACCGTTAATTGTCGTCTTCGACCCGTCTGATATACGAGTACCCCCGATAAGATCAACAGGAGGGCTGGCAACCCAATGCGCAACATGAAAAGTCCTATTGTGACTAAGATTGTTCCGATGTCTGACATTTCACATCTCCATTAAAGAACGTTTAGCCTTCCAAGCACATCCGCAGCATCCAAGTCATTTTCTGGTGCTGCTGTAAGTGAGAAGTCAGCAAATCAATCACCCCGACATCTGCCGATTTTTCACCAATGCTCTCGATGCCTGCATTGAGAAAACCAATCATGGCTTGGTGGTCGCTCACCAGATTCGCTACCATTGTTTGGGCATCGGGGTAAATGCCGGGAGTTTCACTCAAACGCGCCTTTTGAATGAATTCCTCCATCGTTCCGGGTGCGTTGGCCCCATACTGGCGGATGCGTTCGGCAATATCATCGGTCATATCCGCGATTTCATGAAATTGAGCTTCAAATGCCGCGTGCAGGGGATAAAAATTCACACCCGTCACGTTCCAATGGTAATTCCGCAATTTGGCATAGAGGACAGACTCGTCGGCTAGCAAGCCTTTGAGTATCTTAATTAGTCCGCGCGGTTTCTTTTCGGTAAGCTCTTGAATGGCTTCGATCTCGACTGTTTTTGCACCATTTGTTTTTGACATTATGCTCTCCTTATAATGGCTCGTGGCTCATTTATTACGATGCCACGTTTTTTCTCAATATCAGTTAGGGTTGGCCTGTAGCACCCAAACGTCGGTAGTGGTCGCTGATTCCTTCCATGTCTACCCAGACAATTTTGCCGATCACCATAAGACTGTCAGTCGGGGCATTGGGTTTTTGGTCATGTGCCCCATATTCCAGTTCGACCTCAAGTCCTTGCCGAAACTGCTCGACGGTAATTTTTGTCCAGTCCACTCCGAGCCGGATTCCTACTGAACGTGCATCCTCAAGGGAGATTTGGCGTTGGTTGCCCATATGAGCCTCGTATCGGTTTACTTCGGTTGGGCTGTTTCATTTGAGCTACGTGGTGAGTCTCGAAAGTATTGGCGCACTTTCCTTTTAATCTGCCCATCCGTCATTTTGTCTGTTGTTTCGACACGGACAATCGTGCCATTTTGCTCTTGAACCTCTAAATGTTTTTGAAGTTCACCCTTTGCCTCGCCGGGGCCAAAGATGAGAACCGCATCCGAGTCGTTTAAACATGCGGCGACTTCTTCATAGTATTTACTGAGATCATCATCCAAACGACGGTCTTCTTTATAGCGGCGGTCTTCATGCGAGTCGTCCTGCAAGGCTGACACTTGGACACGTTCTTCGACACCGGAAGTAATCCGTTTTAGCTGTTCTTTTTTATCGGTAAGAATTACGATGATGGCTTGTCTGTGGTCAATCCACAAACCCACTTCCTTTTTCATCTATTGCTCCTTTGCAAACCATGCTTCAGGCTATTGTGCGACATACCCACCGTCCACCAAATACGCGCTGCCGGTAACGAACGATGCACCTTCTGAACACAGCCACAGCACCAAACCGGCGACTTCTTCTGGCGTGCCCATACGCTTCATCGGGTGTAAGTTCGCAATCGCGTTATAGGCATCCGTGCCTTCAGCGATACCAGCTTTCTCCAGTAGTGGGGTGTGGATAAAGGCAGGACAAACCGCGTTAATGCGGATATTCTGAGTGGCATATTCGATGGCTGCGGTTTTGGTCAGCCCGATCACGCCATGTTTGGCCGCTACATAGGCTGGGGCGTTGGCGAACCCTACCCAACCCAAAATGGAGGCCATATTGACAATGGCGCCGCCACCCTGTTTGACCATCTGCTCCAACTCGTATTTCATGCAGAGCCAGACACCAGTCAGGTTAATGCCAATCACACGGTTCCAGTCCTGTTCGGTATAATCGCCTGTCGTTGCGGATACCCCCCCGACCCCCGCGTTGTTTACAGCAAAATCGAGTCGCCCATAGGTTTCGACCGTTGTTTGGACAAGCCTTTGGATATCTATTGATTTTGACACATCGGCCCTAACGAAAATGGCATCACCGCCAGCCTCTTTAATGCCCTCGACGGCAAGTGTCCCATCTTCAATATCGGCGATCACTACCTTCGTGCCCGCCGCTACAAAAGCTTGGGCTGTTGCTAACCCGATACCGGAACTTGCACCAGTTACCACCGCGATTTTGCCTACGAAACCATTCATTAATCACCTCGTGCTAAATTCATTGAAAGCGTTTCTGGTTTTCATTGGGTATTCTGAGTAACCAGCTCCGGTCATTTTTTCCAGCATATGCCTGTGAGATTATTCTTTGCCTAATCGTTCCTCACGTATTGCTTACCCCGCATTTTTTACTTCATGTCCATTGTTGCTGTCGGACACGCTCACCGGAAAACTGCCCAGCAGCAGAGTAGGGCTGATCCCATGTTCAGTGATAACGATCTTGGAGTTTTCCTTAAGAGAAGTCTCGATCATTTCCAGCTGCTTAAGTGTTTGGGCATTGCCTACGAAGTATTGTTGAGCAGCTTCGTTGACCAAGCGGATAGCTTCGGCTTTACCTTGGGCGACTTGGATCACGGCTTCACGTTCACCCTCAGCGCGCTGGATAATTGCCAGCTTATGTTGTTCGGCAGCTTCAAACTCGCCAGTTGCCAGCAATCGCATGGAACGGCGTTCTTGTTCGGCGGTTTTCTGTTTGTGCATTGCCTTTTTGATGTCATCTGGCGGGTCAATCAAGCGAATTTCCACCTTGCTGACGGTCAGCCCCCATTCGACAGCAAAGGTGTTTAGGATGCGCTGTAAATTAGTGGCAATTTTCTCGCGTGCGACAAGGCTCTCGTCTAGCGATAGTTCCCCAAACTCTTGGCGTAGGTTCGTCATGGCTAACTGGATGATCGCCCGCTTCCAATTGTCGATATTATAGAAGGTACGTTTAATCCCTTCTTCATCAGCAGTGGGGCGCACCCACATAATGCCATCCACCAAGATTTCAACGTTATCCTTGGTGATTACTGGTTGCGGCTCAATATCCATCGTATGCTCGCGGATATCACGGACGCGCGTGATATTGATTAGTGGCATTTGCAGCCCCAATCCGGGCATGACAAATCTACTATACTTCCCTAGTGTTTCCTGAATGCCACGTTCGTAAGGGCGCAGGGTAAAGATTGGCCCATATATTGTTCTCATATCATCCTCCGCAGGTGTCTTCAAATATGTCTAAGAAAGCGGGCGCAAAGTGTTTATACAGAATTCGCCCCTATCATGAGCTTCAACCTCATCCCACGCCCTCTTTTCACAAGTATCGAGGGCGAGTGGAAGAGGTTTTTGAAACCCTAGTCGGAAAAGTTTAGGCTAGGATCAGACTTCCGCCGAATTTCGTATAACTCCTCATCACGGCTTTGTGTGTGATTCAGGGGCTGGCTTCCCACGATTGTCGCCATAGGCCCGCATATCTGTTTCCTCTTCACCTGTGTAGGGTTTAGAATGGAGTTTGCTTACCGGCACTTTGCCACGCAGCTTATATAACCAGCGGTGACCAGTCGTATGGGATATAAAGAACAGGGCAACTAACAGGAATGCCGCCAATATCCCAATTTTTGTACTCATCTTGGGGGCGTGAAGGGTTGCCTCCAGACGAGTGTTCGTATCTGCCACAAACTTGACATCACTATTACTCACCACGGTAAGCTCACTGTCGCCGGGTGGTAGAGCAAAATCAAACAAATAGGTGGTTTGAGGCCCAGTTCCCACTCTGATCGCCAGACCGGAAACCCCTTGAATGTCGCTTGAGACTGTGAACATGCCTGTTGCGCCAACTAGCTGCACGGGCACGGCTTCGCTGGAGGGGTTGGTCACCGTTATAGCACCATTGCCAACCTTAAAATTGAGACTGGTTCCGCTGTATGATGTGGAACGAATCGAATTCACTGTCCACGCCACCGCGCCGATCATCAAAATGCACGCGACGATGATTTTCCAATTGATTTTCATTTTCGTTTACCTCGGTTATCACCGCTCCAAACATTGAATACTCAGGAAAGGCAAATGGCTTCATCCATTGCAAGCTGCAAACCATTATTTGGGTTGGTTGCTGAGATCAGACAGCCTGATTTATTTGCCATTATAGGAAGTTGCTGAACGCCTTCAGCATTGACACCATCCAATTGGTTCTAGGTGCTTGGATAGTAAATGCGTTCATTTACCATCAACGTTCTCTTGGGTTCCATTTCGTAGAAAAGTGCGAATCTCGGTATCACGCAATTTACCGGGTGGTAATCCCGGATTCCCATTCACGACACGGATTATCACTAGCAATGCTATAGCCCCAACAAAAGCGACAAAGACGCTCCAAATATTGAGGCCTGTTATCCCAGATGCACCAAAAATGTTGAACAGGAGGCCACCGGTCAAAGCACCAAATATGCCGATAATTGTGTCGCCCGCTATTCCCATGCGACGAGGGATAACTTTGCTAGCCAACCAGCCCGCAATTAGCCCTATAACTAACCAAGCAAGCAAATCCATCGGTTCCATAACACCCCTTACCTTTCATAGTGCCAATTCAAAACAGTAATGGTTGATCGAAAATAGGTGTCTTGGGAGGTTTTGGCTTGATGAGCCAGAGGTTTGAAGCTTACTTAAGACTAGGAAGGTTCAACTGGCATCACCCACCCTGACTGGCCGGAAGTGACTGTAATTAGCCGATTTAGGAGAAGATTCCTCCTGATATTTACAGTATAAGCCTTAATCTTCAGGCCGACGCCCTTCTCTGGGGTGATTAGTTTCTCATCCTGTAGAATGATTTTCTGGTGATTTAGCACTTTGAAGATGATCGTCTCCAAGTTCGCTACCCTTGTCCGCGTATATTCGTCGGGAGCGTGTTGCACTTGACCTACAGCGATACCTGAATGCTCTCGGCCACTTTAGTTATTCCAATGGCGATGGAGAAACCTACCCTGTTCTTAGGCAGGCTGTGCGTATTTTTCGACTAATCTAAGTAAGTGGTTGATATTGAATGGCTTGGAAAGTACATCCACAACAAAAGTAGGCAGGGTATCCGGCGTAATATCTGTTTCGGCACTGAGAATAATGACCGGGGAATGCGGCCTTAGTTGCTGATCATAGGCACTTAAAAATTCAAACCCATTCATTATCGGCATAGCAATGTCTAATAAAATCAAGCAATATTCAGTACGAAATACACTATCGAGTGCAGCCAAACCATTATAGGCAGTTGCAAATGGATAGCCTTCCATACTTAGAACGGTTGTGATTGCATCCCGGAGATGTTCTGTATCTTCGACAACTAAAATGGGGAGAACCTGATCGCTAGAAAAGATAGCGCCTGCCTGATTTGCCAGTGTCAAGGTTTTTTGAACAAGTGCCAAGAAAGTATTGACATCGAATGGCTTGACGACAACATGGATGTATCGAGTTAAGAGGTAGCCCCGCACTTCTGCCGACAAAGCGGATAGGGTAGTGGTGATTAGAATAGGGATGTTGGCAGTTGTATCTTCCATTTTGAGGATCTGTAGAAGTTCCCAGCCTCTTCCCCCATCTTGGCGATTGAAATCGAGGATGATAATGTCGGGACAGTGTTGTTTCAGAGCAGCCAGATTGATACGGTCATATGAGTAACTAAAGACTTGCCAACCCTGCCTTTTTAGACACAAGGTAAACAAATCTCGCATGGTATCATCATTATCAATAACCACAATATTGGCTTCCATAGTTCCTCTTTTCCAAAGACGAACTTCCAACTGAGGAACCCCCTGCTGCGGTCGGAATCCGATCCGTACAAAAAGACGCTATACAGTTGGATGCTTGTACTTTACTTCTTGTTAGACCCGTCAGATTTAGGTAGCTTTGGCGCTTGATAACTACCGATCTCGTTACCTTGCAAGGCAGAATGGACTGCATTGACTAAATCACGACTTTCAAAGGGTTTACGTAGAATTGTTACCTGCTTCGTTGCGAGATAGCCAGCTATTTCGTGAGCCAGTTGCACCGCAGTGGTACAGATAAGGACAGGAACCGCAGCCGTCGAATCTTCCATCTTGAGCATTTGCAGAAATTCCCAACCCACCCCTTCGCGCCCGACATAATAGTCAAGAATGATGAGGTTTGGTTGTATTCTCCGCACTTCGCGCAAGTCTGAGTTTAAGAACAGTTGCAGAAACACCTCACAGTCGTCGGTTGCTAGGATTTTCTGAAATAAGGCTAAAATGTCATCTGAATTGTTGATGACCATAATCCGTGTTGTCATATTGCATCGTCCTCTGCTTAACACCCATCAAATCAATTTTGGCCGGGGTGTTGCGGCACACGACGGCAAAAGAGATAGGAAAGCCGCAAAACCTGTTCCTTTGCATTACTTTCAAACCCATTTGCGCCAGCGAAAAACCATGAGGGTCCCGACAATCGAAGCGCCCATCGTCAATACAACGAGCATAAACATCGCAAGTCCGTTAATCGGTAAATGCAGGGATTGATCTATCGCAAGAAAATTCGAATCGAACAAACCCAAGAAAAACGTAAAGGGCAGAAACACCATTGAGATGATGGTCAGCCGATTGATTGAATCCCCCATCTTGCGGGCCTGTTGATTGGCAATGATATCTAGCACATTGCCCGTGAGGTCGCGCTGGGTATCAATCACATCATAGATACCCAATAGGCGTTTGTAGAGATGCCGGAACAAATCTCGAATATCGTCACTGTTGGAGAGACGCTGTTCACCCGTGAGATTAGAGAGGACTTCGCGTTGAGGGGCGATCATTTGCCGCAGGCCAATGAGATGTTGTTTGATGCGATACACTGTTGTCTGCGCTTGTTTATCGCCCGTGTCAGCCAAGAGCTTCTCTTCCAAATGGTTAAGCTGATTGCTGATGCGATCCAACAGTGGATAATAGGTATCAATCACGTGTTGGGCCGTAAGGTAGAGGAAATATCCAATGCCACGCTGCCAAGAATCGAGGTTTTGAGCCACTCGATTGTAGGCTACCTCGACAGACATAGCATCGGTATGTCGCACGGTCACAAAAAAATGTTCACCCAGTAAACAGTGAATTTCTTTCCCGACAATCGTATCGGTTTGAATTGAGGGTTGGAAAAGGGAAAGGAACAGATAGGTAGGATAGACCAGTAGTGTAGGGCGATGATCTTCGCGCAATAAGTCTTCCACCACATTGGGGGAAAGCCGCAATAACGCAGCCAACCACTGAATTTCCTGAATATTGGGTGTGACGATGTCGATCCACATGGTGCAACCTTCGGCGAGACACTTTTCAAGGCCCTCCGGTGTCAGATTGCGCCGCAAGACAGGCTCGGTAGCACTGCTTTCAGGTTGTACTTCGGCTGAAGTATCGGGCTTTGCTGCAACCACCAATGACCGTATCATAAGTTTACATACCATTCATAAAAGCCGTTTTTTAGGGAGACGGGCGATGGTCTGCCCGCCTCGTGACAACTGGTATGCCCCGAATTTACCGGGTCGAAAGCCCTTTGCTGTTGCTGAAGGCACGGATCAAGAACAGCAGCACGACTGCCCCAACGAAGGCAACAAAGATGCTCCAAATATTGAGTCCGGTGGTACCGGATTCGCCAAATTCTTCAAATAGGAAGCCACCGGCCAAGGCGCCCAGCATCCCGATTATGGTGTCACCCACGATGCCAAAGCGACTGGGAATGACTTTGCTAGCTAGCCAACCTGCAATGAGTCCAACAACGATCCATGCGAGTAATCCCATAGGTTCCATGATTTTCTTTGCCTTTCATATTGACATGATCAAAACGGGAGTGATTGATCGAAAAAGTGTGTCTTGGGGTTTAGCTGGATGAGCCAGAAACTTGAAGCTTACTTAAGACTAGCAAGATTCAACGGGCATCACCCAGCCTGCATTGGTGGAAATGACTGTGACTAGCCGATTCGGGAGAAGATTTCCCCTGATAGTGACAGTATAAGCGCTAATTTTCATTCAGACGCCCTTCTTTGGGGTGATTAGTTTCTCATCCTGTGGAACGATTTTTTTGTTGATTTGTTGATTTAGAGGGATGATTAAAAACATCAGAATGCTCAGCCCATAAAGACTATGGGAATGAGGTCAAACGATGAGCGAACATGACGAAATACTGGCAGCGTTGATCGAAGCCAATCGAACCCTAACCAGTCAAATAGCCGAGCGCGAAACGACCGAGATTAACCTCCGCCAAGCGTATACTGACTTGGCCGACCAATTGCAGGCACAGACGGAAGAAGTTGCTAGGCTGAAGCGACTGTTGCAAGAGCAAATCGAGGAACATAAACGAATACAAGCCCGTGAACTGGAACAACGTATCTTGAAAGAAGCCTTGCAAGAGACAGTGGCGGCGATGAGTAACACGCTCGATCTAGACAAAGTATTGGATCATATTCTCGATACGGTGAAACGGGTCACGCCGTATGATGGTGCCAATGTGCTGTTTATTGAGTCGGATCTCGTGCATGTGGTACGTCAGCGTGGCTACCATGAAAAAGGAGTAGAGGAGGATTGGTTAAAACAGCCTATCCCACTCGCCCGACTGGCTGCCCTGCAACGTATGATGGACATGGGTACGCCGTTGGCAACACCTAATACGATCAATTCATCAATAGGGTTTAGTTTTCCGGGTTCTAACTGGATCAATTCAAATGTCATTGCGCCTATCCGCTTGAAAGACAAAACCTTAGGGTTTCTTTCCCTCGATAGTGCTACGCCCGGTTTTTTCACACAGAATCACGCGGAACAGTTGCAAGTCTTTGCTGATCAAGCCGCCATCGCCATCCAAAATGCGCGGCTTTATGATCGAGCAAAACGAGCGGCGGTCTTGGAAGAGCGCAGCCGCTTAGCCAATGAATTGCATGATACCATTTCCCAGACTCTCTGGTCAGTGAGCCTGATTGCAGAGCGATTGCCAGTGCTTTGGGAGGTTAATCGTGACGAAGGAAAACGCAGTCTTGCCAGTTTGCATGAATTAGCCCAAGGGGCTTTAGCCGAAATGCGTTCGCTACTGCTAGAGCTGCGGCCTTCGGCACTGATGGATGCCAAACTGGGGGATTTGATCCATCAACTGGCTAATATCTTTGCGACGCGCACTGGCCTTATTTTTTCAGTTACACTGCATAATCAAGACCCACTACCACCCCATGTTCAGGTAGTGCTATATCGGGTAGTCCAAGAATGTATCAACAACATTACCCGCCATGCTTCGGCCAGTCGTGTCGAGATCAACTTCAACAGCCATGCGGGGCAGGTTGAACTGACAATTCAGGATAACGGACGCGGTTTCGACCCAAGCAATATTGCGCCGGGGCATCTAGGCCTCAGTATTATGCAGGATCGCGTTCAGAGTATTGGTGCAACCCTTGAGACAACGAGTGCGAAGATGGAAGGAACCCTCATCCGCGTCGTGTGGACAGCATCGCTCGAAGAGAAAATGTTAGTATAGAATGGGTCAGGTGAACTTGATGGTTTTTGAAAATCCGATCCGGGTCATGATTGTCGATGATCACGCTATGCTACGTAAAGGCTTGGCTGTCTTCATCATGAGCTATGGCGACCTTAAACTCGTTGGCGAAGCGGCCAATGGGGAAGAAGCTTTGGCCTTATGTGCTCAGATACACCCCGACATTGTATTGATGGATTTAATGATGCCGATTATGGACGGGATCAATGCGACCCGCCATATCCACCGTGAGTACCCCGACATACAGGTCATCGTGTTGACCAGTTTTGGGGAAGAGATGCTAATCAAGGATGTATTAGAGGCTGGGGCGATTAGTTACCTCTTTAAGAAGGTTTCGGCGGACGATTTAGCAAAAGCCATCCGTGCTGCGAAAGATGGTTTTTCGACTTTTGCACCGGAAGTCACCAAGATTCTCGTGCAGTCCATTAATCAACCGCATCCAGCCTTTCAGGATCTGACTGAACGTGAACGAGATGTGCTGGCTTTGATAGTCAAGGGGCTGGGGAATAACGAGATTGCTGAGGCGCTAGTCATCAGTGTTTCTACGGCAAAATCCCATGTTGGAAGTATTCTAGCCAAGCTAGGGGCGACCAGCCGTATTGAAGTAATTACGATGGTTTTGGAACATAATTTCCATTTAGGGGCTTTCTATATCAAATAGCAAATGAATTTATGTCTCCTCATGCTGTTAAGAGGTTTTGGGGAAATCGTAACCGTAAAAGCGCTTACCCTGCTTCACTCTCAACCGTGATAGGTTCACTCTGTAGGTCAAGCGCTTTTAGTCATCGGCAGCATCGACAGGCCATGATTATCGTGAGCTGAGATGTGGCAAATAGACATTCTAAAACTCTTCAAAGCTAAGTCGCCCCTTGCTCTCCACAGAAGTGGAGCAGTGGATTGTGCAATTAGCGCGGGAAAATTTTCATTTCGGCTTTGACAAACTGAAAGGGGAGTTGTGCAAATTGGGTAGCAAGGATCATGGAAATATAATAAATATTAAGTAATAAATTGCCCCATACGGGTGTTCAGACCCCATTACGCCTTCATTTGGTCATGGCGGCTTGTCAGTTGCTCGAAACCATTTTCCCCGGTGTTCCTCGACGCAGAACGTCTCCCAATCCTGCAAAAGTGACTCGGAATGAATTCATCCGTCAGCGGTATGCGGCGGGTGAACTGATGAGTGACTTATCCAAGGAGTATGGGATTAGCTCCCAGCGCATCTCACAAATCGTCCACGACCAGCGGCGCTAACAACATCGGCTGCATATCTTCCATGAACAGAGGATATGCACATGACAACACCAACAGTTGTTCTCACCAACAACAAAGGCGGCGTGGGCAAAACCACGACGACCGTCAATTTAGCCTATGGCTTGTGCCAGAGCCTCAAGCAAGCTGGTGCCGCCAATCCGCGTGTCTTGATCGTGGACACGGATTCACAAGCCCACGCGACACTCACCGCGACCGGCAGTAAAGACTACACCCGCCACAACAGCTTATGCGCGGTACTCGGTGCCGAGCGCAAAGAAACGACCGAAGTCCTCAGTCGGGTGATTGTGGCAAGCCACTGGCTGCCCGAACTCCACGTTATTCCCTCCTCAGCCGAACTCGAAGCCACTGAACGTGAACTCTTTAGCACGCCGGGTGCACCGTATCGTTTAGCCGATGCTTTGAGTGTGATCCGCCACCACTACGCAGCGATTGTGATCGATACCCGACCCTCCTTTTCCCTGATGACCGAGATGGGTTTACTGGCTGCGACGGATGCCGTCATCACCCTTGAACCCCGTTACCTCGAAACAGTCGGGCTACAGTCGGTCATCAACAAAATCTATGAAATCCGTGAAGGCTGGCGGCATCCCGATCTGCGTTTGAGTGGCATCGTCGTCACTAAATTTGATCGCCGGGTGAAGGGTCATCAGGAGATGGTCGAGAGCCTGCGCCAGCATCCGAATTTGGGCAAGCTGTTATGTGGCATTATCCCCGCCAACGAAGCCGTAGCTTACGCCCATCGCAGCCATCTGAGTGTCTATGCCTATGACCCCACCAGTACAGCCAGCGAAGCCTATGCGCAGATGGTGGGCTGGATGCTGAAGCGGCTGTTTGTGAAGGAAGCGGTCTGATGCCCCCTAAACACAACGGCCCGAACCGTACCCTCGACATTCTGTCCAGTATTGGGGATCAGGCATTTCTAGGTGCTGAGGTGATGCAGAACCTGCGTGAGCACGGCCTGCGGGTGGAACGGATTGCGATTGCGCTCATCCGCCCGGATGCGGCCCAACCGCGTCGGGTGCTACCTGAAACCATTCACCGGGCGTTTCACAATCAGGAAATTACGGCAGTACAGGCGCTCAAGCAGTACATTGAAAAGGTGCGGATTGCTGCGCGTCAGAAAGGTCGCCCTTTTGAAAGCCTACTAGATTTGCTGGTTGTAGATGAGGAGGATGAGGGTTCAACTCAATTAACCGCGCTTGAGCAGGACTTACGAGATTTGACCAATTTAGCGGTCACCCTGCGGCAAGATGGACAGGTCAATCCACTCACGATCGTGGATTACTCCCAAGGCGCCGTGCCCAGTTATATCATCGAGACGGGTGAACGGCGCTATTGGGCCAACTACATTGATATGGAGTTTATCCCCGGCTATCAGGGTGATGGGACGATCCCGTGCATTATCCTGCGTTTAGGTGAATCCTCCGTCTTTCGTCAAGCTAAAGAGAATACGTCACGAGCAGGCTTAAATGCCATTGGGATGGCCCGTCAAGCTGCTTTGCTGCTTCTCGCCATTCATGATGTTCATCCTCCACGGGGTCACGTTTCGCATGATTTCTATCGTGAGGCGCTCGATCTTGATCTTAGGGGCAAGCGAGAATACACCGCCGATGTTCTGGCAGCGATGGGCGGCATCAGTTTGGTTCACTTCAGCCGCCATAAGAAACTGCTTCAGCTTGAAGACGAAGCTCTCGAAATGGCGGATCGCCATAATATTGAGGAAGCACGATTGCGCTACGTCGTAGATATGCCGCTTGAGCAACAGGCGGAAATCATTCGCCAAATTATCGACTTTGGATTAAGTACCCGACAAGTCAAAGACCTCTGTGATCAAAAATTCGATGATGTGCCGAAGTCGGACAAGAGCGACCCCTCACCCAAAACAAGGCGTGCCGTTAAGGTGTTTTGTTCCAACAACAAACCATCAGGCGAAGAGGTGGCACGTATTTTGCTCGAAGAAGAAGGAGATGTGCACTTGGCCCGAATTCGTATGGAGAGCATCTTGAATACCTTTTTGGCGGCCCAGCGTTACCTAGAGGAAAACGAAAACATTACCTCAAGGTAATGTTTTCGCCCCATTGAAGGGAAATTCGATGATGTCTGTACGAACACGCAGTCCACCATGATTCTAACTCCGTCCTTCCTAATGTCCGGGTTAGGCGGCACTGGCGTAGCAGCAATACTTGAGTGGCATCTCGTATTGTAGTACGCCCCGCGTCTGACTGCAACAACTATAAGCGTCATTTTCAGGTTTTCTCAATCTGAGGTTAGATTAACTTTGCTTGGAGCTAGCCATGAGTCATGTAATCAACGTGCCGGACATCGTACAAGCGGCACAATCCAAAACGATCTTGGAAGCAGCTATCGCGTATATGCAGATGGGGTTCAGTGTCCTACCCTTGAAAGGCAAACGTCCAGCACTGGACAACTGGAAACAGTATCAAGAAAGGGCAGCCACGTTACCAACCATCCAGTCTTGGCACAAAGCGGGTCTGCTGCAAAATGTGGGCCTTGTCTGCGGTGCTGTATCCGGTAATCGGGTGGCTCTCGATCTAGACGGGGTGGCGGGCTACCCAGCCTTTGTTGCTACATTTCCTGCACTAGCCGAAACCTACACGGTGGCGACTGGCGGTGGCATCGGCAAACATCTCTATTGGCAGGTCGAGCAGCTGCCGCCAGCCGTCAAAGCGATGGGAACACCACTAGGGAACTTAGAAATGTGTGCAGCGGGTCGGCAAATTGTCGCCCCACCGAGTCTTCATCCGGTCACCCATAATCCTTATGTTGTCGAAAAGAACCTGCCCATTCTGCACATCGCCAATCTGAATGGGGTCGTGGAATGGATTGAGGCTTTCAAGAAAACTACGCTGATGCCCCAGTCCAAGTGGCAACCGCCACGTAACGTACCTACTATCAGCAGCGATCTCAACCCACGCGTGATTGAGGCACTCGCCCATCATTTTGCCAACTTAGGCTACCATCGTTATGGGGATTGGCTGCATGGGCCGTGTGTTTATCCGGGCAACCACAAAAATGGCGACCGCCATCCCAGTTTCGGCTTTAACACTCAATCAGGCTATGGCTATTGCTTCAAATGTGGCACGCTGCTGGCTAAAGATCTTTGCCATACCCTTGAAATTCATCCTGAAGACTATGGTGGGCTAATGGCTCATCCCGAACCGCTTTCGCCTCGGCCAGCTGCTGATAAACCCTCTCCCCTGCTCCAATCACAGCCTGAGCCCGCCGTTATCCTTCAACCTGTGGCTTTACCTGCCACCGATGGGGAGGATATACCACCGGATGAACCGCTAGCACCATCCCTAGCGGATTTGAAACTGCCCAATTGGTTACAGCAGTATCTGGATTGGGCAGGTCGCACCGGTAACCAAACGCCAATGGACTTCCATCTCGCAGCAGGGCTATGGTTGTTGTCAGTGGCGGTAGGGCGTCGGCTTTTTGGTGAAGCACCTTGGGGCATCAAGATTTATACCAATCTGTATCTGATGCTCATCGCCGACACGACCTACTATCGCAAGTCCACCGCCTACAAACTGGCCGAGCAGATTGCGCGTGAAGCGATTCCACACATGCTGATGCCGACCCCCGGCTCCCCCGAACGTTTTCAAGAGGCACTGGCCGGTCGAATGCCCGCCAATTTCGACAAACTCACCAAACCGCAGCAGGAACGCTTGACCAGAGCGCAGCCTTTCGCAGCTCAACGGGGATTACTTAAAGATGAAGTAGCAGGTTTATTCGGCGCCATTAACCGCAAAGAGTATATGGTCGGGATGAAAGACCTGCTCATGGAACTCTATGATTGCCCGGATTACTCGGATAAAGACACTCAAGCTGGACTGACGGTTGTGGAGAATGCCGCCCTGTCCATTTTGGGCGTGACCACCCCAGCGGGTTTATCGGTCGCTGTTTCAGATGCAGATTGGGCCAACGGACTACTGATTCGTTTTGCCCTACTCACTCCTGAGCTAAATTACGAGGAACGTCCAGCACTCAAGGCGTTCCAACCTCCTCCGATGGAATTAGCGGAAGGATTGCGCCGCTTGCATGACAGACTGCCGCAGCCACAAATGACCGAGATGGGCTTTGCCGCCCCCGGTTCGCTCAAGTTAAATGTGCAGTGTTGGGAGGCCTGTCAGTCATACAGCCAGACCCTACGCGAGATGTGTAATCCCCGTCGAGACATCGAGTTGGATGAGCGACTCAAAGGTGTTTATGGCCGAATGCATGTGCAAGCCTTCAAACTCGCCGCTCTCTTAGCAGCCTTGGACTGGTTGGAGACGGAAGAGCCTACTCCCACCGTTACTGAGCAGCACTGGACGAGTGGCAATGCCATCGCTGAGATGTGGCGGGGCAGTGCGGCGCGACTACTGCATCAAATGGATCGTAGTGGGGAAGCGGTACAGGAGCAGCGCGACCAGAGTAAATTGCTGATGCTGTTAAGGAAAGCCGGCACGCAGGGCAGCAGTTTGCGGGATGTTTATCGCGCCCTCAACCTGCCCGCGAAACGCGCTCGTCAATTGGCACAGGATTTACTTAAAGCGGGTTTGATTGTGGAACGCCTCTATGGGCGTGCCGAGTGGTATGTCGCAGTGGAGTTTTTGAGCGAGGAATAACGCGGGTAAACCTGCTGACAGTGATGACACTTTTGACACTGACGACACTTGTGTGAAGACGCACTGGCGGTTTCAGTGCGTCTTTATTGGCCGGGTCGCGGGACGTTGGATGACAAAGGGAGGTGTACCACTTGATTTTCATACTCGTCGGGCTCACTGGCCCCGATAACCACTAATAAGTCTTCAATGACTTCGCCGATGGCAGCATCGCGGTGCACCAATAAGACACCCGGCATGGATTTACCTGCCCGGACGCGCTCGTAGGCATAATCAGGCATGGTGCTGATGTCGTGGGTGAGTAGGATCCGGTTCTCTTGGGCTGCCCATTCAAGCACGGTTGGATCGTTTGCTTGATAGATGATGGTGTCTTGAACTCTTACGATATCCACCCGTGCGTTTTCACGCCGAATGCCGCGTAAGATACGCCCATCGAAGTTCTCGTCGGCTAGAAAACGCATTAGATCCGCTTCTGCTTGCGTTCGATCAGCCGCGCACGCAGGGTGAACATATCAGGTCGGTTTATCTCAATTTTGTTATACACTCGCGCAGCGGCTAAGTCTTGCTGATGGATATACTCATCCACTTCAGCCCGATGATTCAGATAATAAGCAATGACCGCATAAACATCCGCCAAGGACAAAACGTCAAAGCTGTCTACCATCTGTTCGGGTGAATCGCCCCGATGAAAGGCTGAAATAATCGTTTCCAAGCGAACTCGTGTGTCACCCACCAGTGCCGCACCATCAGCATTGGTTTTGATAGGGGCTTTTTCAGCTTGTACCGCCAATATCATGGTGGTTCCTCCTGATCCATTTATTCTATTGTATATCATTCTTCGGTATACGCAGATCATCAGCTAGTAAGGCCCGACCTGTCTTACTCATGGCATTTTTTGCCTGTATAAGGTTCAAAAATTACATCAAAGTACCGTCAGCTAACAGCATTTATTGAGAGCCATCAAAGCATCTTACCCAAGGTGGGTTTTAGAGCAAAATGCCCAATCGAAAGTGTCAGTTTGTCAGTCTGTCGAAAGTGTCGGCAGCTACTGACACTTGTTCAGTTAGAAACTTCGGCAAAATATTACGCTATCCCTAAAAATAGGGGAATTCAGGTAGTCTTTCGCCTATTTCGCATCCACCGCGCATGTTTGAGGTTGGCAAAAACGGATAAGCGGTGGGGCTTCATACTGAAAAAAGAGTATTCAAGGCCAAGGGATATTTGCGGCATAGATGCACAATCATGGTGGTAGCTGGAATGGTATTGATCAGGATTGATCTTCTTGATAGAGTTTTAACTGTTCTGTCCGCTTGCGGCATTGTGTTTTGACCCATTCGACTGGATCTTCAATGATAGCATCCACAAACTCAATCGGCTGCATGGCTTTGAGCATCGCCACGATTTCAGCACCTGTTTTGGGAAGTAGGGCTGGCTCATTGGTATCTAGCGTATCAATCAGCAGTTTTGCTAGCTCTTTGCGTTCCTGTAAGCTGAGGGTTTTGGCTTGATCCAGTATTTCGGCAATGGTCATCGTTAAATCCTCCAAGACTTTAAGTCTATTATAACTTGCTTTCAGGTCGTGTGATGGAAAGGGGAGGCAAGCCGATTGTGGCGGACTTGAATTTACAGCCTTAAGGGATCTCTTTCTAAAACCAGTACATTTAACTAAACCTTGGGCTTAATCTTGGTAAGTTGTTAAGAATTGTCAATTCTTTCTGACGATATGCCTTTGCTAAGAGGTTTGATAGTGGCAAAAATCTAGGAGGTCAGTACACTTCGCTTCGTTTAGGCGTGGGGAGCCAAGAGACCCGCCTCCATTCAATCCAACAACAGTCTCAAACTGCTGGGTGTGCAGAATTATTTATTGCCCCTTGCTTAAGTTTGCCTGTTCTAGACTGAGATTCAGATCACATCCTGATGGCAATCTGTGAGATGCCACAATCGGTTTTGTGTTGCCTTTTTTAAATAGTGCTGCCTATAACTGGGCAAGTTTGGGGAGAATTTTATGGCGTTGTACCGTCTATTCCAGCGGTTTGTAACGATTGCAGTGGTAATTGGCGTGGTCATTTCCGCAGGGGGATCAGATATTTTTGCGGGCGATGGCCCGTATGCCCCGGCTGAGACTCCGCAACAAACCGGGCTGCGCCTGATTGAGAGTGATGATCCGCTCGTGCAACGGGAAGGCAGTTGGACGACGCAAACGACGGCGGGTGCGAGTGGGGGCAGCTATCTGTATAACACGGGTAGTTTAAATGATGTGCTCACCCTCAACTTTATCGGCAGCACATTTGAGATCGTATATGTGGGTAGCCCAACTTTGGGGATGATAGCCCTTGAAGTGGATGGCACGGTAGTCAATACCCCTTCCATGTATGCGCCAAGTACGACTTATGGGCAGCACATTACCGTCAGTTATCTCCCGGCTGGACCGCATACGCTCCGGGTCTATGGACAAGAGAATAGCCTTATCACAGTGGACGCTTTTTATGCGGAGATTGCCACCCTCGGGAATAACCCGACCTGTCCCAGTGAATTCATGATTCCCAATGATGACATTCCGGCCTTCCGCAATGCCATTACCCTTGCCAACAGCGACCCGGATGTCACGACCATTTGTTTGGATGGTGGGTATACCTTCACCAATGCCGCGACGGGCGTGGATGCGCTGCCGATCATCACGACAGACATCATCATTGAGGGGAATGGGGTGACCTTAACGCGCAGTGGGATCAACAATCTGCGCTTCTATGAGATTGCCGCCACCGGACGCCTGACTTTACGGGACCAAATTCTGCTCAGTGGGTCGGTGACGGGGAATGGCGGTGGGATTCTCAACAATGGCGGCAGCCTCACCCTCGACAATGTGTGGTTGCATAACGGCCATGCCAATGGGAACGGGGCCGGGATTTACAGCAACGGCGGCACCCTGCAAATTGGCGGCAGCACCTTCGCCAGCAATACCGCCGCGAACGGGGCGGGGCTGTATACTACCGCCACGACCACGACGACTATTACCCACACGACGTTGGTGGATAACAGTGCGACCACTGATGGGGGTGCGATTTATAACGCCGGGACCTTGACGGTCGTGTTGGGTGGCTTTGCCAACAACAGCGCGGGACGGTATGGTGGGGCGATCAGCAACCTCGGCACGGCGACCTTCAACGCCAGTATTTTCGACACCAACACAGCGGTGACTCGTGGCGGGGCGGTCAACAATCAAGGGACCCTGACCCTGACGGGCAATACCTTGGTCTATCACAACGCGGTCACCGGGGGGACAGCGAGCGGGGGTGGGGTCTACAGCGCCACTGGCAGTGCGCTCACCCTACGCTATACGGTGGTCACGGAAAACACGGCGGCGAATGGGGGTGGGGTGCGAAGTGAAGGCACACTCACCATTGAAGGCAACACCGAATTCACGCTCAATCAAGCCACCCAGCAGGGTGGGGCACTGTACATCGGCGATGGCAATGTGACCATCGCCAATACCCGCATCCTCAGCAACACGGCTGGCACAAATGGTGGGGCTATTTTCAGCGCCAGCACCACCGACAGTTTCAGTTTCAGCGACAGCCTTGTGCAAGAGAACTACGCCGCGACTCGTGGAGGTGGGTTCTACAGTGCTGGGCCGCTGGCGATAGAACGCTCCAACCTGCACTCGAATGGCGCGGGGACGCAGGGTGGGGGGATTTACCTGACTGCGGCGAGTAACGCTTCAGCCCATAACAGTTGTATCGTCGATAATTCGACGCCGAATGCGGTGCATAATGCCGGAACCACCGCCCGCAGCTTCACCAACAACTGGTGGGGAGCCAGTGATGGCCCCTCCGGTGCCGCACCGGGCAGCGGGGACGCCATCAGCAATTATATTACCTACACCGACTTTTTGAGCACTGATAGTCCCTGTGCCAGTACCTTACCGCCGCTGCCACCCACCCTTAGCTGCCAAAGCTGGCAGGACGGCATGGCCTATGGCTGGACGGACAGCAGCTCAGGTGGGCCGTATGTGGTCTGGGACAGCAATGGTATGTATGGCAATGCCAGCGGCTCCGGGACATGGACCGTCAGCACCTATTATGATGTGTCGAGCTTGACGCCTGCTGCGGATATTTGGTATTTCCGCTTTACGGATAATGGCTTAGGGGATGATTATCAGGTCTATCAGGGTGCAGCTGCCCCGACCCCCGGTACGACATTAGGGTCACTGGTTGCTCAGAATGCCGATGGGTTCTACAACATTACCGAAGATTTTGTGCAATTGGTGTGGTCGGTTGAGACCCCGCTCAATCTCGGCGAAAGCCTGCAATTCTTTTCGTTCTGCTCCACCACCACCCCGCCTATTCCCAACCGTGGGCCGATTGTGAACGCGGGATTGGATCAAGTGCTGATTCTGCCGGATATGGAGGCGCAGTTAGCAGGCCAAGTGGCCGATCAGGATGCGCTGCCCGGTACAGGTTTAACGGTGGAATGGCAAGTAGTCAGTGGCCCCGGCACAGTCAGTTTTAACCCGCCGCTGGACGCGACTCATACGGATCATTCAGCCGTGCCAACCCCGCTCGCCACTTTCTCAACCGTCGGGGTCTATGTCTTACGTCTGACGGGCAGTGACGGCTTAATCACGGCGACGGATGATGTCACGATAGTCGTGAGTAATTCGATTGACCTTGCGGTACAGTCGGTAAATGTCGACAGCGTTGAAGTTGATCCCCAAACGCTTCTTGCTTCAGGAACTGTATCGGCTGAGATTGCGAATTTGGGAGAAATGTCAACGAGTCTTGGTTTTACCGTGACGTTTTTTGAAGACACTCCTGATGCTGAGGGCAATTACAATGAACTGTATGATGTCGGGGTGGATACCCGCTTAGGCGAAGTTCAGCGTCCAGCACTGGCCGGTGGAGCAACGGCGACAATTAGTACGGCTGTGGCGGGTGAAGTTGCTTTCCCGGGTGTGCGTATCTACGCCTTGGTCGATAGCACCCATGCCATCACCGAATTGACGGAAACCAATAACCTTGGTCACAGTGGGGATGCCTGCGTTGCCCCACCCATCAACACCAACTTTGACGCCTCTTGGGAATGGCAGTGGAATGGCATCTGGGTGACGGGACCAGTATTAGCGAATAATATCGTGATGACACCAGCAGTAGCGGATCTTGATCCTACCGACAGCAATGATGTTCCAACCATTCTAGTAGTCACATATCCCCAAAACGCAGATCGATGGGGAACGTTGGTCGGCTTACGGAGCGACAGGCCTAGCGATATTGTGGGTGATTGGTACGACTTTCAGCCCGAGTTTGTGCAGAGCGGGTATTCGCTGGACCCACGCCGTGCTTTGGCCGTTGGCAATTTGGATGGGGATCCTCAATTAGAAATTGTAGCGATTTATCGAAATGTCCGCACTGTAGATGCCTTTGACTTGATTGTATTTGATCACCTTGGCAACCACCAGTGGCATACCACGAGTCATAATATACCCTCTGCTAATCTTGAGTTAGCCGATCTCAACGGGGATGGGCAGGCCGAAATTTTGATCGGGGCATCAGTCTACAATGGCGTAACTGGGGAACAGTTGTGGGTCAGTGGTATTGGCGGTGGTAACGCGGTTGCGGCGGACCTCGATTTAGATGGTTATCCAGAGCTGGTGACTGGGAACAAAGCCTTTTATTTTGCACTGGATTTAAATGGAAATTTTGTCTTGGATGGCGAAGGGCACTTAACGGTTGCCAGCTCTTGGGAAGCCATTGATCCCTTGAATACTTCCCGAGAACTGGCTGACGGTCAAGTTGCGATTGGGAACTTTGACACTGACTTGAATCCTGAAATTGTGTTTATGGAATACAGTGGGAGTTCAGGTCTGGTCTATGTGATCGAGCATACGGGTATTGTCAAACAAACAGGTAGCACATGGTGGCGATTCCGCTCCGACGACTTACAGAATTATCCCCGGAGAGTGTCATTGCGCGGCGTACCAGTGGTCGGCAACTTTGACAATGATCCGGCGGCTGAAATCGGCGTTGCCGGCTATGGCTATTATTTTGTATTAGATACAGACGGGGGTTTGGAACCAGCCTTTTTGCCCCCCATCAGTATTAATGACCCTTCGTCGGGTGGCAATGGATCGGCGGTCTTTGACTTTAATGGGGATGGTATTGACGAGATTGTCTACACCGACCATGTGAATGTGGCAATTTTCGATGCAGCGACGGGCACGCGCCTTTGGTACGCTTCCGCGCATAGCCCAACCCATGATGAATACCCGGTTGTGGCGGATGTAGACGCCGATGGGCACGCGGAGATTGTTGCCATTCGGGAAGGTGGGACAGTTGATGGCGTTTACTATCCGCCCGTGTGGGTTTATGGGAACGATTTCGATTCCAATGAACCCAATGACACGGGATGGCCGGATACCCGCTCTATTTGGAACCAATACAGCTATCACATCACCAATGTCAACGATGATGGCAGTATTCCAAGCCATGAAGTGAATAGCTGGCAGGTCTATAACACGTATCGTGGTAATCCCATCATTAACGGCTGTGCCACGCCTGCCGATGACTTGGTGGCTTCGTATGTGCGTAAGGTGGTTGCAAACGGGCAAACGACTATTACAGCTCGAATTGGGAATGGCGGCAATACCACCATTCCAGCGGGCGTTGTGGTGGGTTTCTATGATAACAATGACACCGTAAACCCCCATCAACCCGGCACCCAGTTGGCAACAGTGACTACTACAACGGCTCTGCAACCGGGGGATTATGAAGATGTGAGTTGGTTAGTACCCACCGAACCGACCCCACCAATAGCTTCTCCTCTGTGGGTCTGGGCGGATTCGGACAATCAATATGATGAGGACAACGAGGCGAACAACCAGTATCGTTCTCGAACCTACCTGACTTCAACTCCGAATCAAGACCCGACAGTGGACGCTGGTCCCGATCAGGAAATTACACTCCCGGTAGATACGGTGACGCTGAATGGGGTGGGGCAAGACGATGGGCAACCATTGCCGCTCACCTATCAGTGGCGGGTGATGGACGCACCGCTAGAGGGGACCGTGACCTTTGGTAATTCAACATCGGCCTCAACGACGGCTGAGTTCAACATTGCCGGGACTTACACCCTAAGCCTGTTTGTGGACGATGGGGACTATCGCGTCACTTCCATTTATGACGAATTGATTGTTACCGTTATTGGAGTGCCATTACCACCTGTCCAAACCCCCGGTTTGATCGGCAGCCCCGCCAATGGCAGTAGCCTGACCGGGGTAGTGCCGATTACCCTGCTCGAAGGCGCAACCATCACGAATGCCACCCTTGAGATGTGGCCGGCGTATAACCAGAACGCCGTGACCACACTGGCAAGCAACCTCACCGCCAATGGGGGTGATACGCTGGCGACCCTCGATACCACCCGCCTCGCCAACGACTCGTATTTCATCCGGCTGGTGGGGGTGGATGGCACGAGCCAAGAAACCCACAGCGTCATCATGGTGACAGCGGTGGGTGAAAACAAACCGGGGCGGGTCAAGTTCACCGTCACGGATTTGGTCGTACCGGTCAGTGGTCTGCCCATCACGATTGGCCGTACCTATGACAGCCTCGAACGCAACCTGAGCGGCGATTTTGGCTACGGGTGGTCGCTGGCGATTGGCAACCCGCGGCTGGAAATTGACGGGCATCAAAACGTCACCTTGACGATGCCGGATGGACGGCGCACGACCTTCTACTTCACGCCGCAGCCCGGATTTATCTTCATGCACCCGCGTTATACCCCCGAACCCGGGGTGTATGGCAGTTTGACCGTGCCCGACTGCCTCTTGGTAGCGGGTGGCCCCACCGGGTACATCTGTTTCCCTGATGGCGCATTCGAGCCGCTGACCTACACCTACACCGATCCGTATGGGCGGGTCTTTACACTGGGTGCGGACGGTACGCTGCAATCCATCCGCGACCTCAATGACAACGTATTGACCTTCACGGAAAATGGCATTTCGAGCAATGCCGGGTCGTTGAGTGTTTTGTTCCAACGCGATGCCGAGGGCCGCATTACCCAGATTATTGATCCGGCGGGTAATGTCTACAGCTACACCTACACTTCGGGCGACCTGACCCAAGTGACTTTGCCGAGTGTTGGGTCTACCGCGATTCATGTAGATTACACCTACGGCACGGGCACGCTGGCCCACTATTTTGTCTCGGCTCACGACCCGCGTGGTAACACTGCCGCGAGTATGACGTACTACACCGATCCGGCGAATGCGGGCCGCTTGGAAACCGTGACGGATGCGGGCGGCAACGTCACCCACTACACCTACGACCTTGCCACCAACACCACAACTATCACCAACCCGGATAATGGCGTGGTGCAGATTCATTATGATGCGATGGGTTATGTTTTGGAGGAGACCAATCCGCTCAACCAGACGACTCATTACACCTATGATGAAAGCCACAACCTGCGGGCCGAGGTCAATCATTTAGGCCAGACGACCTCCTACGATTACAACGCACAGGGGCATCGCACGGCGGTGACCAATGCCCTCGGTCAGCAGGTCATTACGATTGCCTACAACCAGTATGGCGGCCCGACCACGCTCACCGACGCGCTGGGGCAGGTACGCAATATCCAATACGACCTCCGCTTCAATCCGAGTGGGGCGACGGATAACCTCAATGGGCCAAACACGCCGATTGGTGGTTATACATGGAACTTGCAGGGCAATCCAACGAGCTATACCAACGGCGACGGCGAAACCACGAGTTATACCTACAATGCCTATGGGCAGAAGGTCAGCGAAACCAACGCCGAGGGGGAAACGACCTCGTATACCTATGACCTGTTTGGCCGCACGCTGAGTGTCACCAACGCCGAAAACGAGACGACTTCCTACACCTATGATGCGTTAGGCCGGATGCGAACCGTCACTGACCCGTTGGGCCATATAACCTCCTTTGAATATGACCCCAACGGCAACCGCACGGCCATCGTGGATCCACTGAATCGTCGTACTGCGTACACCTATAACACGCTCAATCAGGTTACGCTGGTCACCTATGCCGACCTGACCATCACCACCTACGAATACGACTGGCGTGGCAATGTGATTGCTCAAACGGATCAGGCTGGCAATACCACCCGTTATGCCCATGACTTGGCAGGCCAACAAACGGCGGTGACGGTTGCCGAAGGAACACCTGTTGCTGCAACGACTTTTTATGTATATGACGGTGCTGGACGTTTGATTCGTCAGACCGATCCGTTAGGTCGTAACATAATCTACACCTATGATCTGGTTGGGCGTCTCATTCAAATAGACAGGCCGATGGGCAATGTTACAACTCATGACTACAATGCAGCGGGCCAGCAGACCGCCATGCACGATGTCAATGGGTACGACACCCTCTATTTCTATGATGTGCGTGGGCGCTTGATTCTCACCGTTTATGAAAATGGCACAGACACATCCACAGGTTATGACGGTGCAGGGCGAATGGTAAGTCAGACTGACCAAAATAATCTGACGACTATCTATGCTTATGATGATGCTGGGCGTTTGTTATCCGTTCGCAGCCCGATTCACCAAGCACCGAATTTGCCAACTGCCAGTTATACCTATGACGCAGTGGGGAATTTGACTTCGATTACGGATGCACGCGGTAATGAGACTTGGTTCGAATATGATGCCCTCAACCACCAGACACGGAAGACTTGGCCTGATAACACCTATGAGACGTTTACTTATGATGTGGTAGGCAACCTAACCCAACACGTCTTGGCTGTCGGTACATCCGATGAAGTGACCCACAATTTCCAATACAACGCCATGAATCGCTTGACACAGGCGACCTACGGCACGCAGACCTATAGCTACACCTATACGCCGTCTGGCTGGCGCGATACCGTCACGGATGCTCGCGGCCTCACCAATTATGATTATGATGCACAGAGCCGTGTCACGCAGATTCAGTTCCCCGATACTCGCGTAGTAGGCTACACCTATGACCGGGTGGGCAACCGTCTTTCAATGACCACTCCGACAGGTACAACCCAATATACCTATAATGACGCGAATCTTCTGGCAACAGTGAATGGCGGTAGCGGGACGACGACCTATACCTATGACGAGGTGGGGGTGTTGGCTGGAATGCTCTATCCCAATGGCGTCAATACCACCTACACCTATGACCCTGTCTATCATCTAACCGATATTTTGC
Source organism: Anaerolineae bacterium (assembly GCA_041753455.1). Taxonomy (GTDB): domain Bacteria; phylum Chloroflexota; class Anaerolineae; order Aggregatilineales; family J027; genus CFX10. Next base: position 103,248 of record JBGSUK010000004.1, read on the forward strand.
AGCAGAATGGCCTCCAGACGCTCGGTTCATACCACTACACGCTTGACAATGCTGGCAACCGCCTCCGGGTTGACGAATGGGGTGGTAGCTACTACATCTGGGATTATGATGATTACTACCGACTGTCCAGCGAGGAACTTTATGCCAGTGCGGGAGTATTGGACTATAGTGCTGCCTATCAATATGACCCAGCGGGTAACCGTCTGAGCGAAACAGTGAATGGCGTTACGACCACCTCTGTCTATAACAACCTCGATCAACTGACACAATCCATTACTAGCGGCGTGACTACGACTTACAATTACGATACACGCGGTAATCTTGAGCAGATGGGCGATGGTGTCAATACCACAACCTATACGTGGGATGCTCAAGATAGACTTATCAGTGCTGCCACCCCGAATGGAACAGCCAGCTATGTCTACGATTCTGACGGACGGCGGGTGCAACAAACAGCCAACAGCCAAGTGACGAATTATCTATGGGACGAGTTGTCTACCTATGGCGATGTGGTCTTGGAAACAGATGGTAGTGGTACGACCCTAGCCAGTTATATTCTAGGCAATGACCATCTGGTTTCACAAAATCGTAGTGGATCATTGAGTTACTATCTGCAAGACGGTCAACAAAGTACACGGGCCTTAACCGATGCAATTGGTGTATTGACAGATGCCTATAGCTACACAGCCTTTGGTGAGATATATAACCAGACGGGAATGACGGCCAATTCCTATCTATTTACAGGTCAGCAGTTTGATGGCTCTACAGGCTTATACAATCTCCGTGTTCGTTTCTATGATCCAAGCATAGGGCATTTTCTAAATCAAGACACCTATAGGGTTGACTTTTTTAACCCAATGGAACTCAACCGTTATGGTTATGTTGCCAATAACCCTATAAATTTGTCTGATCCAACAGGTCATATGGCTATGACCGAATATTCTATGAACGAGCAAGATGATGCTGAAGCTGCTGCCTCAGAACAAGAACTTGCTGGTAGTAATAGTCGAGTTTTTGAAAACGTATCGGAGATGCTTGACGATGTAGGTCAACAGGCTATTGATGATTCATTGACACCTCTACAACAGGCCCGTTCGGCTGGGAAATGGGGCCAAGATGCTTTCAAATTAAGGAATCCGTTGGCAAAAGGAAATCAATTTCTCAGGACTGACAAAGGAGCTAGGTTCGTTGACTTCATCGATGATGGTATAGGATATGAGATCAAAACGGGTAGGCAATTTCTTTCAACAAGGATTAAAGAGGAAATTGCCAAAGATACGTTGCTTGCTCCTCAGAATGGAACTCCAGGTCAACTGAAAGAGGTAGTATGGGTCTTTTACCGAAGTCCATTCACCGGTAGAATTGGAGCGAGTCAACCGCTTTTGAATGCTCTTAGGGATGCAGGTATTAGGATAATTTACGTTATCGTACCTTGATGGGTTATCTTAATAAGGCCAGCGGTTGAAAATGCCACCAAGTAAGGACTTTCAATTGCTGGCCTATGGCCTAGAGGAAGTGTAAGTCATGCAATATACTTTAAATACACCACCATTCTATGGTAATTGGAGTGTACTCTCTCGCAATCAAGCGAAAATCTATTATGAGTGGTATATTGAGCATATTCCGAAACGTATTGAGGTTCTGCAACAAGCTCTTCGAACCTCAAAAGAAGACAGCTATCAAGAATGGATAGCAACTAAAACCAAATTATCTCTCGATGTTTTAGGTAAGTGGCTAGTCGATAATGTTACAGTTACTCCCGTTAAGGAAGAAAGAAGACAAGAAATCATCCAAGAAAGAGAAGCGGTTATACCCAAAAAATACTTGAGCATTCTTGAATTACCGGACGAGGAGTTATCAGAACAAACTCTTTCTATAATTATCGATGTAGGTATGTATCTAGGCGAGACTTTTCGGCACCATTTTCCTCAAGTCCAATGGGAACTATATACAAAAAATAAGAGGTACATCGATTATCAACGTCCGATTTTGATAGGTTTTGGAAAAATGGTAGATTGCAATCCAGAACGTTTGGTTGATGTACTTGCGCGAAGAATAAAAGATAAGACACAGGATAACATTGGACTAAGAAATTTATTTGAAGCTTGGTCGAAATATATACCTCAAAATGAATAACCATGTAGTTAATAAAATATAATTAACAGTTTTAGTAAAATATCCCTAAATCCAATGGGCATTTCACTCGTTTTGAGTATGATGCTTTGGGGCGGTTGACCTATAAATATTGGGCGGATGAGACGCCAGCCAACCTCACCGATAACCCCCGCGAGCAATTCACTTATGATGGCGTGGGCAACCCACTGACCCATCGCCAGCCCGACAACAGCCTGCACTCCTTCACCTACGACGTAATGGATCGGCTGGACACCGCCTCTTATGCGGGTGAATTTGTCTACAATTTCGATTACACCCTGACCGGGATGCGCGACCTCATCACCGAGCAGCGCAACGGCAGCACGACATGGACCAGCGATTACGCCTACGACGCACAGGATCGCGTCACCAGCGTCACCACGCCCAACGGCACGGTCGCCTACACCTACGACCCCAATGGCAACCGCGCCGCCATGACCACCCCCAGCGGGACGACCAGCTATCTCTACAATGGCAACGACCAACTGACGCAGGTTGCCGCCCCGATGGGTCAAACCAACCTGACCTATACCAATGTGGGTCTGCCCGATACCCTGACCTATCCGAACGGTGTGGTCAAGGATTATGGTTATGATGACCGTGACCGCCTGACCAGCCTGACCTATCAGGACGGCCTGACGACACTGGCCTCTTACAATTACACGCTCGATACGGTGGGTAATCGCACCCGCGTGGATGAACTCGGCGGCGACTACACCACATGGGGTTATGACAACCAGTATCGCCTGACCGACGAAACCATCCATGACGGCAGTAATACTCTCAGCAGCAGCTATACCTATGACGATGTGGGCAATCGTACCAGCCAGACCGTCAATGGGCAGGCGACCACCTACAGCTACAATGCCCTTGACCAGATGACCCAATCCGTCACGGGCGGTGTCACGACGACCTATGCCTATGATGGACGCGGCAATCTCGCCACCACCACGACGGGCAGCGATGTCACCACCTACACCTACGATGCGCTGGATCGCCTGATCACCGCCCAAGTACCGGGCAGCAGTGCCGCCGCCTACACCTATGACCCCACTGGACAGCGGGTACGCCAGACCGTCGGTTCGGATACCACCAATTATCTGTGGGATGAACTCTCGGTGTATGGCGATGTGGTGCACGAAACCAATAGCACAGGGACGGAATTGGCGAGTTATACCTTAGCGGGTAGCCAAATTCTGGGCCAGACCCGCAGCGGCGTGACCAGTTACTACCTATCCGATGGGCAAGGCTCGACCCGTGCGCTGCTCAATGGCACTGGCGACCTCACCGACACCTACGCTTACACCGCCTTTGGTGAGATGTATAACCAGACGGGCAGCACCCTCAACAACTACCGCTACACCGGACAGCAGTTCGACAGCCTAACGGGATTGTACAGCCTACGTGCGCGGTATTATGACCCCGGCGTAGGGCGTTTTGTCAGCCGGGATACGTACCCGATTAACTATCAAAATCCCATTGAGTTAAATCGCTATGGGTATACGGCTAATAATCCGATTAATGGATACGACCCCTCAGGTCATAACTCCTTTTTTGAGTATTCTGCCTCTAACTCTGAGACCACGCAGAGTTCCCGTTTACTTGGTGCAATGGTAGGAGGCTATGTCACTGGGCTACTAGGCTCATTTGTAACCTATCTTATGGCCTCCATCGGGGCTTGTGGCGAAGATGCTCGTGATTGGGCAACGTTAGTAGACCCATTGCAATTTGCATTGACCTCCGCTAGTGTCGGAGCAATTACGGGTGGTATCTTTTCCCAAATTGGGCCTATCGCCTCGGCTGCGCTAACAGCAGGTTCTATTGCTATTACTGCTGCCACAGAGGGGCCAGAAGTGGTAGCCCAACAGTTTGAACTATCAGCATGTTTTCTGATAGGGTCATTTACAACTCTTGCCAAGGCGATACTAGAAGCGAATGAGGGTGGTTGGTCCGATCACATTGTAATTGCTGGAGCGATATTTAGTGGGGCAACCGCCGCAGGATCATGGAAAAGTTTACCGGGAATTCGGATAGGCCTAAGTATTGGAGAAAGTGCAAGACCTGTAGGAGGAGCTTTTGCTGCTGTTGACGCCGCTGCTGATGGTCTCGCTGGCGGAATTTATGGTCTCTACGTAGGCACAACATATTCTTTTGATCCTTGCCGACCATACGGGAAGGGTAAATGGGAACTTGGCGATCCTCCAGGTAAATGTAGTGAAAATGGCAGACCCCCAGATTTTGATGGAGAGGATGGCGTCCGTGCAAGATATTGGAAGAATAAAGCTCTGCTTGCCGAACCCGGCGAATACGGCCCCCAAAGTTTAGGTCGAATGCGAAATGGTAAAGGGCCTCAATTGCGCGTGAGAGCAATTAAAAACAGCACAGGTATAGAGGAAATAAGATTGGAAACATTGGAGCTTCACCACATCCTAGGACGCAAGATATTTGATCCCCATCAACTTCATAATCTAAGGGAACTTTGGCCTTGGGAACATGATTTAATAGATCCTGATAGACGCTGGGGTTATACTCTGGTGGAGATTATCTCGAAGAAAGGAGGGGAGTAGATGAAGGTAGAATATGGCAATCTTGAAGTTTATGAATTGCTGCTTCAGGTTTGCAGTAAATATGATGCCGACCCCGGGTCGTCTATTGCATCGGAGGAATACTATAAAAATTTGCTTCAAGAATATGATGGTGACTATAACATGGAGCAACTCAGAGTATGGCTCAATGAGCGAATCTCGAAACTTTACATTGCGCTTGAAAAACGCCCTAGATGGATTCAAAATGAAGCATGGCCTTTTCATGGTGGCAAACCCATGATATTTGTTGGACAAATAGATATTTCTGTGGGGCATAACGAGGCTGCGAAACATTTTCATGATGATACAACTTTCTACGTCTTCTACGTCCTGAATACCTCAATTTACGAGGTAATTGTCCAGCAGTATTGAATAACATAACAAGTCCAATACCATTCCAGTCTCAGATTGGGTTTTCTAAATAGGCCATCTAAGTCCCCAAAGGGATTATTTAGACGGCCTTTTGTTTTGGGCAATCTTGCCACGACCACGACGGGCAGCGATGTCACGACCTACACCTACGCCGCGTTGGTATATAGCAAAGCGTTTCCCACGCGCCGAGCCACCCAAATACAAGTAGCCCTACACTCGATTGAGCATAAGGCTTGCGGTTGTCTGTGATAAAAAACAAAAGGTCGCAACGTCTATTCTACCCCCTTGATTGGTCGCCTTGCGCTCCATCCCGCCCGCCCAAGTTGGCAATTTCACAATCCCCAAACGGGGTCATGACGAGGGCCAAGCGGTACATTTCCGGCGGCCTTTCATTTGGTCAATAGGCAGTTCCTTTCTTTAGCAGCTATAATAGACTGGATAAAATCCCCATCTCGCGCCCCCGGTTGGACGCTGAATAGGGTTTGCCAAGAGCCAATCTGTTGAACCGGGCAGATCGGCCTAGTGGCAGATGCCGACCATAGGACTTGCCCAAAATTGCAGTTCCGCTCTGTCCGTCGCAAACAGGGTAGGGGACTGAAGGATCATTGGCTGGTACGAGGTGGGCGCTTGCCGGGATTTATTCACACCGAGTTGCCCGGAATGAGGTTTCTCGATGATCGCTGCTGGATTACCTCGTTTGCGCGGTCGGCTGGTCGGTGGGAAGGGCAAACACCCGGGATGATGGCGTAGTCGAAAGTTTGCTGGGTATTTCGCCGCCCAATTGATTGGATAGCCCCATCTGCTCTCGCCTCAACAGCGCAAGTTCCGTGACCCCTCTAAACATGTCGCCATGCGTAAATGTTTTATATTAGTATATTAGGTTTCATTGGAGGCGTAACAGGTGTTGGGCAAGCAAGACTTATGATTGAAAGATGGCATTTTTTGTCATTAAGGTGGGTGAGTTTTCGGCATGAATTAGCCATAAACGTGTTCGTATGGTGTAATCAAGTGCAATCCTGTTGTCCCATACGGGTGTTCAGACCCCATTACGCCTTCATTTAGTCATGGCGGCTTGTCAGTTGCTTGAAACCATTTTCCCCGGTGTTCCTCGACGCAGAACGTGTCCCAATCCTGCAAAAGTGACTCGGAATGAATTCATCCGTCAGCGGTATGCAGCGGGTGAACTGATGAGTGACTTATCCAAGGAGTATGGGATTAGCTCCCAGCGCATCTCCCAAATCGTCCACGACCAGCGGCGCTGACAACACCTGCTGCATATCTTCAATGAACAGAGGATATGCACATGACAACCCCAACGGTTGTTCTGACCAACAACAAAGGCGGCGTGGGTAAAACCACGACGACCATCAACTTAGCTTATGGTTTGTGCCAGAGCCTCAAGCAAGCTGGTGCAACCAATCCACGAGTCTTGATCGTGGATACTGACAGCCAAGCCCACGCGACCCTCACCGCGACGGGCAGTAAAGATTACACCCGCCACAACAGTTTGTGTGCAGTGCTGGGTGCTGATCGCAAAGATGTAACAGAAATCCTCAGTCGGGTGATTGTGGCAAGCCACTGGCTGCCCGAACTCCATGTCATCCCCTCCTCAGCCGAACTCGAAGCCACTGAACGCGAACTCTTTAGCACACCCGGTGCACCTTATCGTTTAGCTGATGCGTTGAGTGTCATTCGCCATCACTACGCAGCCATTGTGATAGATACACGCCCCTCCTTCTCCCTCATGACCGAGATGGGTTTACTGGCAGCGACAGATGCGGTGATCACCCTCGAACCCCGTTATCTGGAAACCGTCGGGTTGCAGTCGGTCATCAACAAAATCTATGAAATCCGTGAAGGCTGGCGACATCCCGATCTACGTCTAAGCGGCATCGTGGTGACCAAATTTGACCGTCGGGTGAGGGGCCATCAGGAGATGATCGAGAGCCTGCGTCAGCATCCCAACTTGGGCAAGCTGCTGTGTGGGATTATCCCGGCTAATGAAGCGGTGGCCTATGCGCATCGCAGTCATTTGAGTGTCTATGCCTATGATCCGACCAGTACGGCGAGTGAAGCCTATGCTCAAATGGTCGGCTGGATGCTGAAACGCCTGTTTGTGAAGGAGGCTGTGTGATGCCCCCTAAACACAATGGCCCGAACCGTACCCTCGACATTCTTTCTAGCATTGGCGATCAGGCGTTTCTAGGTGCTGAGGTGATGCAGAACCTGCGTGATCACGGCCTACGAGTTGACCGTATTGCGATTGCGCTGATTCGTCCGGATGCGGCCCAACCCCGTCGGGTATTGCCAGAGTCGATCCATCGAGCGTTTCATGGCGAAGAAATTACGCCTGTACAGGCACTCAAACAATACATCGAGAAAGTGCGGATTATCGCTCGCCAGAAAGGTCGCCCTTTCGAGAACCTGTTGGATTTGCTCATTACGGGTGAAGAGAATGATGAGGTGATTGAACTCACGCCTCCTGAAAGGGATTTGCGCGACCTAACCAACCTCGCGGTAACCTTACGGGATGATGGGCAGGTCAATCCTTTAACGATTGTGGATCGCACGTCCGGGGCCGTACCGATCTATGTGATCGAAACGGGCGAACGTCGCTACTGGGCTAATTACCTTGATATGGAGTTCATTCCGGGTTATCAGGGTGACGGGATGATTCCATGTATTATCCTGCGACCCGGTGAAGCCTCCGTCTTTCGTCAGGCTAAAGAAAACACCTCCCGTTCTGGTCTCAATGCCATTGCAATGGCCCGGCAGGTGGCGCTGCTGATCTTATGGGTGCATGACATTGAACCACCCAAAAGCATGATTTCTAACGACTTCTACCGTCAGGCTTTAGCGTATGACCTGCGTGACAAACGCGAGTATGCGCCTGATGTGGTGTCAGCCCTCGGTGGTATCCATAAATCCCAACTGCGTCGCTACAAGGCATTGTTGAACCTGTCCGATGAAGCAATGGAACTCGCTGATCAACATTCAGTGGATGAGTTCAAGTTGCGCTTCGTGGTCCAGTTGCCCCCCGAACAGCACTATGAAATTGTGCGGCAAATTGTGGATTTCAACCTGACCAGCAAAGAAGTGCGGGCCCTGTGCATGGAAACACCGCCATTAGATGACGAGGATATCCCAGTGAAGATACCAAGCCATGCTCGACGCTTTGCTCGCTCTGTTTTGAGTGGAAATGCTCAAGAAGTTGAACATTTTGTGGGGGCATTAATCGAGGTCGAAAGCAACCCGGAAGTGGTGCGTATTCGCTTGGAGAGTTTTATGCAATCGCTGGATAACTATCTGCGGAATTTATAAATGGTTGCCGCACGGCAACCATTTACAGGATGAGTGGTAATGAAACCAACAAGAGCGCGTAGTCCACCATAATACCAATCCCTTTTTCCTAACTAGGGTCAGGCGGCGCTAGCACAACTACAATACTGGAGTGGTATCTCGTATTGTAGTATGCCCCGCGTCTGACTGCAACCACTTTAAGAATCATTTTTCAGGTTCTCACAATCTGAGGTTAGATTAACTTTGCTTGGAGTCAGCCATGAATAATACATACAGTGTGCCGGACATCGTTCAAGCGGCACAATCCAAAACGATCTTGGATGCAGCTATCGCGTATATGCAATTGGAGTTCAGTGTCTTGCCTTTGAAGGGCAAACGTCCAGTACTGGATAACTGGAAGCAGTATCAAGAAAGGGCAGCCACGCTGTCAACCATCCAGTCTTGGCACAAAGCGGGTCTGCTGCAAAATGTGGGTCTTGTCTGCGGTGCAGTATCTGGCAATCGCGTTGCGCTTGATTTAGATGGGGTGGCAGGCTACGCAGCCTTTGTCGCTACATTTCCGGCACTAGCCGAAACTTACACCGTGGCGACGGGGGGAGGCATCGGCAAACATCTTTACTGGCAAGTGGAGCAGTTGCCGCCAGCCGTCAAAGCGATGGGTACGCCTTTGGGAAATCTGGAAATGTGTGCGGCAGGTCGGCAGATTGTCGCTGCCCCAAGTATCCACCCCACCACGCATAACATATATAGGGTGGAAAGGGATTTGCCTATTCTGCCTGTCGCAGATTTGGCTGAGGTCGTCGAATGGATTGAATCTTTCAAGAAGACGACACCTACTCTCCTGACCAAGTGGCAACCACCGCGTAACATGCCCATCATCAGTAGCGATCTCAACCCGCGTGTGATTGAGGCACTCGCCCATTATTTCGCAAACTTAGGCTACCATCGTTATGGCGATTGGCTGCATGGGCCATGTGTTTATCCGGGTAACCACAAAAATGGGGACCGCCACCCGAGTTTCGGCTTCCATACCCAAACTGGGTATGGGTATTGCTTCAAATGTGGCACTATGCTTGCTAAAGACCTCTGCCATGCCCTAGACATTCAGCCTGAGAACTATGGTGGGCTAATGGTTCACCCCGACCCTCTCGCACCTCATCCGTCCGCAGGCAAATCCCCCGTCCTCCAGTCACGGCCTGATCTTGCTGCCACCCCGCAACCTACGGTTTTGCCTGCCACCGATGGGGATGGTATACCACCGCATGAACCGGTAGCGCCATCGTTAGCGGATTTGAAACTGCCCAATTGGTTACAGCAATATCTGGATTGGGCGGGTCGAACAGGCAATCAAACCCCAATGGATTTCCATCTCGCAGCAGGGTTATGGTTGTTGTCAGTGGCAGTTGGGCGTCGGCTTTTTGGGGAAGCGCCTTGGGGTATCAAGATTTATACCAATTTGTATCTGATGCTTATCGCCGACACCACCTACTATCGCAAGTCCACCGCCTACAAACTCGCTGAACAGATTGCCCGTGAAGCGATTCCATACATGCTGATGCCCACTCCCGGCTCGCCTGAACGCTTTCAAGAGGCACTGGCGGGTCGGATGCCAGCCAATTTCGATAAACTCACCAAAGCTCAGCAGGAACGCTTGACGAAATCCCAGCCATTTGCCGCCCAACGTGGCCTACTCAAAGATGAAGTGGCGGGTTTGTTTGGGGCCATTAACCGCAAGGAGTACATGGTCGGGATGAAGGACCTGCTGATGGAACTCTATGACTGCCCGGATTATTCCGACAAGGATACCCAAGCCGGACTGACTGTGGTCGAAAATGCCGCATTGTCCATCTTAGGCGTGACTACTCCGGCGGGTTTGTCTGTCGCAGTGTCGGATGCGGACTGGGCCAATGGGCTACTCATTCGTTTTGCCCTACTGACTCCGGAGCTAAATTATGAGGAGCGCCCAGCACTCAAGTCATTCCAACCACCTCCGCTGGAATTAGCGGAAGGCTTGCGGCGCTTGCATGACAAACTACCGCAGCCGGAAATGACGGAGACGGGGTTAGCTGCACCTAGCTCACGGAAACTAAATGTGCAGTGTTGGGAGGCGTGCCAAAATTACAGCCAGACCCTACGCGAACAATGCAATCCTCGTCGGGACATCGAGTTGGATGAGCGACTCAAAGGGGTTTATGGGCGGATGCATGTGCAGGCCTTCAAACTAGCTGCTCTCCTAGCAGCCTTGGATTGGTTGGATACGGAAGAACCTGTTCCCACGGTCACGGAACAGCACTGGGCGAGTGGTAAAGCCATTGCCGAGATGTGGCGGGGTAGCGCGGCGCGGCTACTGCATCAAATGGATCGCAGTGGGGAAGCCCAACATGAACACCTCTTGCAGCAGCGCATTCTGGAGATGTTTAGAAGGGCTGGTCAACAGGGTGAAAAGCTCTACGTGGTCTACAAAAATTTGCATGTCCCGGCACGGCAGGCACGCCAAGCGACCGAAGAATTGGTTAGGGCTGGTATTCTAATCCCTGTCCGCTTGGGTCAGGCCGAAGGCTATCTCCACAAAGACTTTGTGGAAGACCCTTCGCAGTGAATGCGAAAGGTGCGAAACGCGAAAGGTGCGAAATGTAGCCTTTCGCGTTTTTCGCATTTCGCCTATTTCGCCTAGGATGCGAAACTTAGATGGAGTATGAAACTGGTTATCCTCATTACCGCTCAAAAAAAAGTCTATTAGGGGTTGCGACTTGGCAGCATCCCGACGCAGGGCGTGGAGTTGCGTAAGATAGCATCACACCATTACTCAGGCCGTTGAAAAATCGAAAGAGATGTAGTCCTAGTCTATTCACTCGTCCTGCTGGCTAGCGGTCTGGGTCACTGTCGTGATGAGTTGGTCATAGATTTTCGCCATTTGATGAGGAGCATACGGCATATCATGATCCAGCCACCATTCGACAAGCAGCAACATTGAGCCAGCCATGTGATGGGCAACAATCTCGACGGGGATAATGCTGCTTTTGGTGGACTGCAATGGGCGGCAATTTCTCAAAATATTGGTGGCAATAGTATCTTGAACCCGCTTGCGGACTCGTGTTGTACCCTGACTGTTGAGCAAAATACGATAAAGGGCACTATTCTCTTGGGCATGTTTGAAAATGAGATACCCTTCAGCGTCTTGCAGACTTGGCTCACGGGTAAAGGCTTCTAGTTCTTGGATGATATCCGCTAGTTTTTGGCCCAACAATTCATCTTTGTCTTTGTAATGGCGATAAAAAGTGGCATGACCGACATCCGCACGATCCGTGATGTCTTTTATGGTGATGGTGTCATAGCCTTTTTCAAGGATGAGGGATACAAGCGCATCCCCCAGCAACTGTTGGGTGCGTCGCACTCGGCGGTCAAATTTGTCCATTGGTAATTCTCATTCTGAGACACGTGTCTACAAAGAGACAGCCTCTTCTCATCGGTGGTTGAACGATTGAGTTAAATTTTTATGATATAGATTATCTCTTTTGAGACAAATTGTATCATAAGCTGAGGAGATTCAACCATGACACTACTGCAAACGACTCAAGCGAACTATCCGCCCGGCCCGCCGCCTGTGGGCAAAAACCCGCTGATTCAACTCCGCTTTGGGCTGTATGTCACCAAAAACCCCCTTGGGGGTAATGATGAACTGGTTCCAAACCTACGGGGACATGGTGCATCTTCAATTTGGGGATACTAACCACGTCTACCTTCTCTCCAATCCTGACCATATCCATGAAGTGCTGGTCGAAAAGGCCGATCAATTTCATAAAGCTGCCAAATACAAGGATGAACAGCGTGGTTTGGCACGTCTGCTCGGTAATGGCTTAATTACCGGTGATGGCGACTATTGGCGGCGGCAGCGCAAACTGATGCAACCTGCTTTCCACGTCCGTCGGATTGAGACCTATGCGACTATCATGGTCAACTATACACTGCAAATGCTCGATAGTTGGCGTGACGGCAGCACCTTTGATGTGGCAGAGGCGATGATGCAATTGACGCTTGCCATTGTTGCCAGAACCATCCTAGATACAGATTTGGCGGGGGATGCCGAACAGATTGCTGAAGCCGTCTCAGTTTTTCAGAACCTTGCCTTTGGGGTGGACATCTTTCCCCTCTGGCTACCAACTCCCGCCCATATTCGCCAAGCCAGTGTTGGAAGGGCAATGGATCAGATGGTCTCCCGCCTGATCACCGAGCGACGGACTTCGGCAGTGGATCGTGGCGACTTGCTCTCGATGCTGCTCATGACAACGGATGAGTACGGCAACGGTATGAATGATAAGCAAATCAGAGACGAAATGGTGACGTTATTCCTCGCCGGGCACGAAACCACGGCGAATGCCTTAAATTGGACATGGTATCTATTGGCCCAGCACCCTGAAGTTGAGGCAACATTACACAACGAACTAGACGCTGTTTTGCAGGGCAATCCACCAACCTTGGCCGACCTCAAACGCCTCCCCTATACCGAGAGGGTCATCAAAGAATCGATGCGGTTATATCCTCCGGTATGGAGCATGAGTCGACAAGCCATTGAAACGGTGGACATTGGCGGCTACCGTATTGCCAAAGGGAGTGAAGTAAACATCATTCCATATGCGACGCACCATGATGCACGCTGGTGGAGCGACCCAGAACGCTTTCGACCAGAACGCTTCAGTCCAGAAAATGAGAGACAATTCCCCAAATTAGCCTACCTCCCGTTTAGTAGTGGGCCGCGCGTTTGTATTGGCAACAGTTTTGCGATGGTCGAGGCCCAATTGATTTTGGCAACCATTGCCCAACGGTCTCGTCTGACACTCACCGATGGATACAAGGTACAGCCTGAAGCCTTAATTACACTGCGTCCTCGAGACGGACTCCCCATGACGGTACAGCGCCGAGAATCGGCTTTGAAAGCATAATCCTCGATAAAAATGCCCATTAACCACAACTTGTTATCTCGGCGGCTTGACAAACGCATCCGGTTTCCAGTATAGTATTCTATAATTCTATAGAATACTGGAATAAGAGATGAACCACCGCGATTTCAAGACAGCCTTAAATGAACAGTTTGCCCGTATCGCCAAAGCGGTGGCTAATCCCCACCGCATTGAGATATTAGATATCCTCGCGCAGGGAGAACACAGTGTCGAAGAGATTGCGAAGGAAGCCTCACTAACTATTGGAAATGCCTCGCAGCATTTACAGGGATTGCGCGAATCACGGCTGATTACCTCCCGCAAACATGGACTGTATGTCTACTATCGGCTGACTGACCCTTCCGTGTTTCGCCTCATTCAAGTGATTCGTGACATAGCCGAGGCACAGTTAGCCGAAGTCAATCGCTTGGTCGAGAGCTATTTTACGAACCGCAAGTCGCTTGAACCTGTCACCCTCCATGAGCTTTACGCCCGTCTCCATGAGACAGATTTAGTGGTGCTGGATGTGCGCCCTAATCCTGAGTATGCCCAAGGACACATTCCGGGAGCGTGTTCCATTCCCATTGAGGAACTCGAACAGCGCCTGAGTGAACTCGCCCCAGAACAAGAAATTGTCGCCTACTGTCGCGGGGCGTATTGTGTTTTTGCGGATGAGGCCGTCGAACTGCTCAGTGCACATGGTTATCAAGTGCGGCGGATGCATGAAGGCTACCCTGATTGGTTACTCGCTCAATTACCCACCGAAATCAACGAATGAACTGGAGACTGCCATGATTTTTCGTCAAATTCTACATCCACCAACGGGCTGTGCTTCGTATCTTTTCGGTTGCACAGGTAAGGCTAAACTCGCCGTCGTTGATCCGCATCATGCGCATATTGAGGATTACCTTGCCCTTGCTCAACAAGCGAATTCTCCGATTGTGGCAATTTTTGAAACGCATGTCCAAGCCGATCATCTGTCGGGGGCACAAGTCCTAGCTATTCGGACGGGTGCAACGATTTATTTACATGAGTCAGCCCAAGTCCACTTTCCGTTCAGTCCACTGCACGATGGGGATATTATCGAATTGGGCAATGATTACATCCAAGTATTGCACACCCCCGGTCATTCACCTGACAGCGTGTGTCTGGTAGTGGGGGATAAGGTTCGTACCGAAACCCCTTGGTTTGTCTTGACGGGGGATACCCTGTTTGTAGGCGATGTGGGTCGCCCGGATTTGCATGGCGAGAACCACACGACTGCCTTTGCCGAGCAGCTTTATGACAGCGTCTTTAACAAGCTGCTCCAATTTGAGGATACCTTAGAGGTATATCCCAGCCACTTTGCCGGATCAGCGTGTGGACGTAGCATGAGTGGCAAACCCAGTTCCACCATTGGTTTTGAGCGACGGTTCAATCCCGCCCTGCAATATCATGACCGTGAAGCATTTGTTACCTTTGTGCAGCAGCATCAGACACCTGCACCTGCTGAGTTTGCGACGATCCGACAGGCGAACCTTAATGCACAAATCGGTGAAACCGCATGATAGGAGACAGCGAGTCACAGGCGGTAGGGAACAGGGGCAGTCTATGAAGGTACGTGAAAGTGGGATGCCTGAAGAGGCTTATTGGGAGAGTTTCTTCGATGCCGATGCCACCCTGCAAATACTCTTCAACACCAGTGGGTTAACGGGACATCTCGTCGAATTTGGGTGTGGTTATGGCACTTTCACTCTGGCAGCCGCGCAGCACACGCACGGGGTTGTCACTGCATTGGACATTGAGCCACTGATGGTGGAGCATGTACAACAGAAGGCCGATGCGCTCGGATTATCCAATGTGCGGGTCGAGGTACGGGATTTTGTCGCCCATGGGAGCGGACTGGAAAGCGGCACCCAAGATCATGCCCTGATTTTCAACCTACTGCACCTAGAACAACCCATTTTATTGTTGCAAGAAGCGCACCGTGTATTGCGCGAAGAGGGAATGCTTTTTGTCATGCACTGGCGTAGTGACATTCCGACGCCACGTGGCCCATCCCTTGCCATCCGTCCACGACCAGAACAGTGCCAAGCATGGCTGGAAGAAGCTGGCTTTCAGAAAATTGAATGGGTCAATTTAGAGTCCTGCTGCCCCTATCATTATGGGCTAATGGCACGGCGCTAATTCCTTCAACATAACACAAGTAAATCTACAACGTTCATGATATGAACGACCCATTCTCGCGCCCGAAAGGAATTATGAATACCCCATCTATCCGACTTGGACTGCGGGCCAATTGGCAGCAATTTGCCCTACTGGTGTTGGTCAATGCTTTTGTGGGGGCGATGGTAGGCTTGGAACGTACACTCGTTCCTCAAATTGCGGCTGAGGAATTTGATCTTGCCTCGGTGAGTGTCACCTTATCTTTCATCATCAGCTTTGGAATTGTTAAGGCCCTGACCAACCTCTTCGCTGGATGGAATGCGGATCGTTGGGGACGCAAACCCCTTTTGGTTGCAGGGTGGCTGATTGGCTTACCCGTGCCATTCCTAGTGATGGTTGCACCCCGTTGGGAATGGATTATCTTTGCCAACGTGCTGCTGGGCATCAACCAAGGACTCTGTTGGTCAACGGCGGTCATTATGAAAATCGACCTTGTAGGGAAAGCCGGACGCGGCCTAGCAATGGGACTGAATGAATTCGCTGGTTATCTCGCAATGGCACTCTCGACCGTGACAAGTGGCTGGATTGCGTCCCAAACCGCCTTACGCCCGTATCCTTTCTATATGGGGATCGTATTTGTGGTGAGTGGGTTACTAATTACTTTATTTTGGGTACATGAAACAATGGGGCACGTTCAGCACGAAGTCGGCCACGTCTCCACCGCATCCGAAAGTTGGGGGTTTGGCAAGATTTTCCGACAAGTCAGTTGGCAAAACAGAACCTTTTTTAGTCTTTCCCAAGGCGGCTTGGTCAACAACCTGAATGATGTCGTTATTTGGGGTTTGCTGCCACTCTTAGCATTACAAAAAGATCTGCGAGTAGAACAAGCTGCTACCATTGGCGCAGTCTATTTGGCGGTCTGGGGGAGCAGTCAACTATTGACCGGCCCATTAAGTGATCGGTTGGGTCGCAAACCCCTTATCACAGGCGGTTTACTGGTTCAGTCGGTAGGTATTTTGCTGTTGGCATTGCTCACGGATTACGTCGGTTGGCTCATCGCGGCAGGAATCATGGGGATTGGTACTGGCATGGTCTACCCCACACTGTTGGCGGCGGTCAGTGATGTGGCGAATCCACTCTGGCGTGCCTCAGCACTGGGGGTCTATCGGCTTTGGCGGGACAGCGGGTATGCCTTTGGCGCGCTTTTTGGAGGCATTTTAGCTGATTTGTTCACCCTGCAAGCAGCGGTGGTTGCTATTGGTTTGTTTACACTCGGCTCTAGTTTTATCACTATGGTACTATTGTCAGAAACACTTCCTCATTTATCCATATCCTTACCTGAAACCGATAAGAGACCACACGATGCCTCTCTCTCACATCCCATTGCTTAATCATAAGGTTTATGATGCGCCTTCCATATTCACCCCTATCAATTTGCTGCGCGAAGCACGGCGACAGAAAGGGCTTGCTGAGGCCTCTATCCCACAGGTATGTATTCTCGATCCTGATGGTGATTTAGCCCAATATCTGGTTGATACAGGTCAGGCGCATCGGCATCCGCATTGGGCATGTTATCATACGCGCCTTTATGCCTTTACCCTCAACGGTGTTGAGTATGGAATACTTCCACATGCGGTCGGGGCTTCTTTTGCGGTGTTGGTCGCCGAAGAGTTATTTGCTTGTGGTTGTGAACTGCTCATCAGCATCACCTCAGCCGGACAGATTCTCGCATTAGGGCAGCCACCCTATTTTGTATTGATCGAAAAAGCTCTGCGCGATGAAGGCACGAGTTATCATTATCTGCCCCCTTCGGATTACAGTCATCTCCAACCGACGTTGTTGAATGCCTTAGAGCCTATGTTATCGCTTGCTTCACGCCCCATTTTTCGGGGCACAACATGGACAACCGACGCGCCATTCCGTGAGACGGAAACCGCCATTAACGCAGCCCGCGCAGCTGGCATTCTTGGGGTCGAAATGGAAGCATCGGCTCTCTACGCCTTTGCTCAAACCCTCCGGCGAAACGTCGTTTGTTTTGCGCATATCACAAACCAAATGGGTAGTATCGAAGGTGATTTTGAAAAGGGCGAGGCGCAAGGAAGCCTTGATGCCTTGGAGGTCATTCAATTAACGACCCAAGCGTTATTAGGAGAAAAAGCCGAATGAAAATCTTATTTATGATCAACGATGCCCCCTATGGCTCAGAAAAAGCCTACAACGCGCTGCGTTTGGCAATGGCGCTTCAAAAAGAACACCCCGCAGTCGAGGTGCTGATTTTTCTGATGGCAGATGCCGTTACCAGTGCCATCGTCAACCAAAAAACCCCACAGGGCTATTACAATATCGAGCGCATGATTCGAGCAGTGATCAATAAGGGGGGACAGGTCAAGCTCTGTGGCAGTTGTTGCGAAGCACGTGGCATTACTCAACCTGCTTTGATAGACGGTACAGAAATCAGTACGATGAGTCAATTGGCTCAATGGGTGACTGAGGCCGACAAGGTTTTGACGTTTTGATCTCTAAAACAATCCATTTGCAAAGCCCAAGCGCCCGGCGTCAGAACGACTGGGGCAGGGGGAGGGCATAAAATAGAGGAGACCTTCCCTTCTTTAGCCATCTTTTTTGCTTCTCGGATTACTTTGAACTTGAGCTTGCCCTGATTCAGTGGAGGAAAACCGAAGCGACAGGTAAACTGAATTGAGGAGCGGAAAAGTATCTCTTCACTTTCCCCCTTTTCGTGTCTCATAGGTTTTGAACCCCTACACTGGATAAAATTCTTCGTAATGCCGATTTCTTCAATAAACTGCTAGATTTCGCCTCTTTTATACGGTTTTGCAATGAAGGGAAATTACAAAAAGTCGCAGATCTATTTGTGAGATTTACAGGATATATCCTTGTGTTGTCTCCATTACAACATAGCGCAGGTGGGTTGCCAAAACACCTCCCAACGAATCGGGGTCTAGTACCCCATTTAGTAAGGATGTCTATGTTCGTGAGGTGAAAGCAAGTGAGACCAAAATCAATACAGTATTTAGTTGGCGGAGTTTAATGGCCTCAATGCCTGTGTGGTTTGTTGGAACAGTCCATTTTGCTTATGCGATATTGGGCATCTCTATTGCAGGTTGCAACCGCTCTCGCTCTTTGCGATCTATATCGTGTTGTCTTGGCAACAGACGCCTCATCGGATAGAGGTGACAATAAAATCACTTGATTTATCCGTAATCTACTAATGATGAGGGGTTGAACATGGATTTTAATCTGGTTGCGGCAATTGTGGGTGGGTTAGTCGCTACAACGGTAATGACTGGCCTGATGATGATGGCTCCAAAGATGGGAATGCCAAAGATGGATATGCCGGGTTTGCTTGGCAGCATGATGAGCGTGCCGGGTAATAAAGGGCTGGGATTCCTGACGCACTTTATGATGGGCATCGTCTTTGGCATCATTTACGCTGTTCTATTCACGGCAGTCACTGGCTCGAATATCATTCTGATAGGCGCTGCCATTGGTGTTGTACACTGGTTGGTAGTAGGACTAATGACGGGGATGATGCCGATAATGCACGCCGGGATTAAGTCTGGTCAGGTGCAAGCACCGGGTATCTATATGATGCAGTTAGGTGGTCTAATGGGGTTTGTGGGTGGCCTAATGGGTCATGTCGTTTTCGGGCTAGTCTTTAGCTTGCTTTACGGGCTAATTATCGGCGATTTTAGTGCGTGATGCTGAGTATGCCAGAGTTGAAATCGTAAGGTTATTTTGACTCTGGTTACTACGCTACCATGCTACGCTTTTTTCAGATAATCGGAAGGTGGCAAACGTGGATGAGCTTTGGAATATGCGCGGAATCAATCTGTTTAGTGGCCTGACATCTAACGAGATTGAGGAAGTGTTGAAACTAGCGCCACCTAAAAGCTACCATAAAGGAGAATACATCTTCTTCGCGGGGGATGCTGCTGATGCCTTATTCATCCTTCAACTTGGCACCGTCAAGGTATCTTATATTACGTCAAACGGCGACGAGAAGATCCTCAACATTTTCCGACCCGGTGATATCTTTGGGGAGTTGTTTTTAGGAAAATATCGTCACCGTATCGGGCAAGCGCAAGCCCTTGATGATGTGATCGTATGCAAAATGTCGGAGGAGATTTTTCTTTCGCTCACTCAGCGCCTACCGCGCATTGCGCTGAATTTCATTCGTCATCTGGCGGATAGTCAACGGGAAACATTGGCTCGAACCCACGCCCTAATGCGTGCTGAAGCGAAATATCGTTTGTTGGGAATTCTATTAAGCATAGTACGCCGTTATGCCTATACCGACTCTGTTTGGGTTGAATTGCCTCCCTCGCTCACCCAAGAAGATATAGCCAATATGGCTGGACTCAATCGGAGTACGGTGAGTTCAGTTGTAAATGATCTCCGCCGAGAAGGAATATTAGGGGGGACAGGACGCTCTCTGACAGTAAATCGCACCGCCATCGAAGCTCTACTCAAAGAAGCAGGCTTGGAGATTTTAGAATGACCACTACCTTGATTTTGTACACAGGAAGTTTTGAGGCAAGCGAGATCGCCTGCCAGCAATTGACGCTTTGGAGCAAGACGCATCCGCACATCAATATACGGCGACAGTCCGTTCACGATGATCCTATTGCGGTAGTCCGACTTGGCATAACGGATTTACCTGCTTTAGTGCTAAATAATGAGGTAATCGTGCAAGGCCCCCCGGAGCTTTGGCTCACCGATGAATTCCTTCATGCTTTAGCAAACAGGATTGAAGGCTAACTTGACGCAAGGCAGCAGCCATATTTTAGGTTTCTACCGAAAGGAGTTTTCTTCATGCCTTGGATACGAGTGATTGACGAAGCAAATGCGGATGCAACATTAGAAGAGGCTTATATCAAAATTAAAGGGGCACGTGGCAAGGTCGCCAATATCCTCAAAATTCATAGCTTAAAACCTGCTACTATGCTGGCCCATGAGGAGTTGTATCTGACCTTGTTGTTTCAGAAGTCTGGCTTAAGCCGTGAAGAGCGAGAAATCATTGCAACGGTGGTATCGGCAGTGAATGAATGTGAATACTGTGTTCAACATCATGCGGAGGCTCTCAACCACTATTGGAAGGATCGGGCACGGGTAGACCTGCTGATACAGGATGCCGACCAACTTGACCTGCCGATTAGGACACGGGCAATTATCGCTTATGCGGTCAACCTCACACGCTACCCCAGCCAAATGCGGGAACAAGATGTGGAGAACCTGCGACAGTCCGGGTTTTTGGATGAGGATATCCTGAGCATCAACTTAATCACAAGCTATTTCAACTTCGTCAATCGCATCGCGCTTGGATTGGGTGTCGAATTCAACCAAGACGAAGTGCAAGGCTACAGCTATTAATTGAAGTGAACACCTAACGAGTCGTCGTCATTTATCACAAGGAGAACAACGTTTCATGCCTCAATATGATGCCATTATTATCGGTGCGGGGCAGGCGGGTTTCCCGCTGGCAGGCTATTTAGCAGCCCAAGTGGGATGGAAAACCGCGTTAATCGAAGCCAATAAACTAGGTGGGACTTGTGTCAATACGGGCTGCACACCTACCAAAACAATGATTGCCAGTGCTAGGGTCGCCTATCTTGCCCGCAAAGCAGCCGATTATGGAATTTCGACAGGGCCTGTAACCGTAGATTTGAAAAAAGTATTGGCCCGCAAAGAAGCCCGTGTGGAGGCATCGCGCCGTGGATTGGAGAATTGGTTACACAATCTGCCCAATCTGGACGTGATCTACGGATTTGCCGAGTTTGAGGACGCGCACACCATACGAGTCAATGATGAATTGTTAACGGCAGAGCGTATCTTCATCAATACGGGTACGCGGTTTTTTGCCCCGCCGATTGATGGGCTAGATGCGGTTCAATACCTAACCAATGATGATTTGTTAAATCTGGAAGCGGTGCCGGAACACCTAGTTATCATTGGCGGAAGTTATATCGGCCTAGAGTTTGCCCAGATGTTTCGACGGTTTGGCAGTGAAGTCACCATTGTAGAAACGTTACCCCGGCTCATTGCGCGGGAAGATGCCGACGTTTCTGAAGCCGTTCAGACTATTTTGGAGAACGAAGGCATCCGGGTTTATACCCATTCGGCGTGTGTCCGCGTCGAACCACGTGGCGATCAGATTGCCGTGCAAATGGCATGTGCCGATGCCGAAAACAAAGAGGTGGTGGGTACGCATTTGCTGATTGCGGCGGGTCGTAAGCCCAATTCTAACATCGGGCTGGAAAAGGCTGGCGTACAAGTTGATGAACGCGGATATATTCAAGTCAATAATCGGCTGGAAACCAATGTTGCGGGGATTTGGGCATTAGGGGATGTCAACGGACGTGGAGCCTTCACACATACGTCATACAACGATTACGAAATCTTAGTGGATGTGTTATTTGGTGAGGGCCGTCGCAACCTAAATGACCGATTCGTCACTTATGGGCTGTTTATTGATCCACCATTAGGACGAGTGGGCATGACCGAGGCACAGGCGCGTTCTGCCGGATATGAGGTCTTGGTGGGTAAAAAGCCGATGAGCCATATTGGGCGGGCGTTGGAGCGTGGCGAAACACAGGGGTTTATGAAATTCTTGATTGACGCCAAGACCAAACGCTTTTTGGGTGCTTCGATTATCGGGATAGGTGGCGACGAAATCATCTCCGGCATTACCAACATCATGTATGCCGACGCCCCATATACCGTGATTCAAAACGCAGTTCATATCCATCCGACGGTGGCGGAGTTGATTCCTACCACGCTTGGCAGCCTAACACCCCTCGATTGAGACCGGGTAGCCGCCTCCAAGAAAATGGAGTTTTATCAACAAGGGGTCTTATGATCCCTTGTTGGGGTGGGGGTTGTATATGCGGATTTGCCGAATCTGATGTTCCAGTAAAATCCCCGTTCATGCTCTGATGAATTTATAGCCAATGGCCCGCACTGACTCAATGTGAAATGGATTCGCCTCGATAGCATCCATCTTCCGGCGTAGATTCCGAATGTGTGTCCCCATGATTTCACGGGCCTCTTGGATAGTGCAGCTATAGCCACAGGCGGTTTCGGCGAGGTCAACATAATGAATGACGACGCCGCGCTTTTGGGCAAATACTCGAAGCAGGCGAAACTCGGTCGGTGTTAAGTCCATCGGCTGATCCCGAATCACGACGGTGTGGGAGGCTGTATCCAGATAAAAATCCTCAAGTTCGATCCGATCGGTGTAAATATCCGATGGGCCATCCTCGTTTTGCATCTCACCGGCTAATTCTTGGGCGATTACTTCAAGTCGGTCGCGGCGTTTTTCATGTACACGTTTTTGAAGGGCCAGCGCAATCGCCGAGACAATCTCTTCATTCTTGACGGGTTTAAGTAAGTAATCAAAAGCCCCTTCACGCAAGGCGAGAATTGCTGAGGAGACGGTGGCATGGCCTGTCAATAAGATGATGCTCAAATCAGGGTACAATTGGCGGCACTCTTGGAGCAACTGAACCCCATCCATCCCGTCCATTTTGATGTCCGTGAGTAGTAAATCAAAGGCTTGGTTTGCCAGTTGGTAGAGGGCTTCATTGCCATCGGTAGCCGTCGCGACGTGATATCCCTCTTTTTCCAACACCCTGAGTAAAAAATTACGAATGACGGGTTCATCATCTACGACGAGGATTCTACTTGCCTTCATGGTCGGCTCTTTCTATGGGCAAACTAATGGTAAAGGTGGTGCCGACATTTGGGATGCTAGTAAGGTCAATTCTCCCGTGATGCCGTTCGATAATCTCGCGGGAGATCGCCAACCCAAGCCCAAGTCCACGCGGTTTGGTGGTGAAGAGGGGTTCAAAGATATGGATTTGATGCTCTGGTGGAATCCCTGTGCCTGTATCTGAGACCACCAAATAGACCTTGCTGGCATCATAGCTGGTTTTCAATACCACAAGTCCTTCGCCCAAGTGCATGGCGTCCGCCGCGTTCAGCAGGAGATTTAGTAGGACTTGTTTAATCTGATTCGGATCACCCCATGTAGGGGGAAGCGCAGGGGTAAGCTGCAAATCTAAGACAATCTTGGCTTTCTGCAGGCGTTTTTTCATCAGGGCGCACACACTTTCACAAACCGTGTTGAGATCAAACGTGATAGTTTGCTGAGAGATCGGGCGGTAAAAGTCGAGCATTTGTCGAAATATAGTCTCGATGCGTTCCAGTTCCTGCTGAATGACCAGTAAATCTTGTTCAACATGCCGATATTGTTTACTTCTCACATCGGCGATGGCTAATCCAAGACCACTTTGAATGGCTTGCAGCGGATTGTTAATCTCATGGGCCAAAGAGCCTGCCAGTTGACCAATGACCGCCAATTTTTCAGATTGGATCAGGCGCGTTTGAGCCGTGCGGAGTTCGCGGGTACGTTCCTCAACCGTCGCTTCTAATGAGGCTGAGAACTGACGCTCTGAAGCGAGTAAATGATCAATCGTGCGCTGTTGTTGTTCTACAGCGACCAATAGTTGTTCCAAACGCTCCCGATCCGCCATCGCTTGGGCGTGTTCTTGTTGGGCAAACTCCAGACGGGTCGAATTACTCACGGCCTTCGTGATCACTTGAAGCAACATTAAGTAATTTTCATTTGAGGCTAGGCGCTCTACGTTGTCGTTGTCTTGCCAGATGATGGCTGCAACGGAGCGCTGGTTGAGCGCGAGGGGTTGACCATAGAGGCCGGATTCAAGGATCGTCAGGTGGTCAATATCATGGAGATGATACCTTTGGGCCAACGCCAACGCATGACGGCGAACATCGGCGGGTTGGTCGGTACAATCGGTTCGCAAATAGGTCTGCCCGACTGTATAGCGACCCAATTCTTGATCCCAAAGCAGAACGCATAAATACTTGGCGTGGTAAAACGGGAGCAAGGCCTCCACCACAAGAGATAAGGTCTGCTCTAGCGTGGAAGCCATTAACAAATTGACAAGCAAGGTAGCAAAGTCCGACATGTCACTCCGGTAAAAGGCAGGCTGCAACTGAACATTCATAATGCCCACTGGTCTGGCCTTGCAAGCGGGCCAACACCCCATGACTTCTAAACCCCAAAAACGGCGTATTGCCTAATTGATTTTGGACGGCACTCTTTTGTTGATGATAGGCCTCACCCAGTACCATACGGGTGGACATGCAGTCAATGAACAAGGCCCCGGCAATTGCAGGCGCGGTGATTTGCTGCTGCGCCTGTTGAATGGCACGTTGGGCCGCTCCAAGCATGGCGTCTGGTTGCGTGGTCAAAATATGGACTAGGCTACCGACGGGGGGCGGGGTTGTCACCAACAGTGCCCCGTACGGATCAAAGCCCGCCATGGAGGCACTCACTTTGATAGTGGAATTGGTGACAATCCCGATGGGAAAAAGCCGGAGCAACTCGGCGAGATCATCTAGGGCGAGACCCTGCTCGGTGAAAAAGTCCTCAAATACCTCACGGGCGGGGCGACCATCCAATTTGATAACCCGGTGTTCATCCGCATGAGTCACCCGATAAGGGCCACTGGCGGGACTCCATCCGTTGGTTAGTGCTAAACCTAAGGCTTGTTGACTTAACAATTCCGCACCTGCGAAGCCTGCTCGGATGATGCGATTATTAAAAAAGATAGCCGGGGGCTGCTCGGTTTCGGGTGGTGTTAACCCAGCGCCGCCTAAAATATCATACATCATCCCCGTTTCGGAGACCGCTTTTTGGACCACACGATCCAAGTTCATCGAGTGATTATCAGGGAAAATGACCAGTGAGCGATAGTTGAATCGCCCAAAGCCTTCATTCGAAATCCCATGTAGTTTGCTTAATAGACGTTTGGTGTTAGGCCATCGCCACCGTCGAGCAATCGGGTGAAACTCTAATTGGTCACTATGTATCACCATTAAGCCCGCGCCGGATTCCACATAACCTTCATGGGCATATTGCCCCGCCGACGTTGCACCAATTAGCAACGTATTAGGTAGGATGCTGTTCACCCCTGCCAGCACTTTTTCCGGTTCCGGATGTGAGGCAAACAAAATCGCCATCGAAACCGATTCAGGCGTCCATTTGCCCAATGCGGCGCGGGCGACATCTACCCCACAGTGAAAACCGTTATCCATTTCACTTAGGCCAACTTGTACTTTGGTCATCATTGCCTATCTTGGTAGTCCACGTTCATTTACCTACTATGTTAGCCGCTGCTTGAGGGATTGCTGTAAATCTTCGGCAAATCTTCGGCAATCCTTTTGTCTAGGACATTCATTCACTCAGTATAGTAATGGTGTTCTTAAATGGTCAATACGATGAGGAGACAACGAATGAATTTCAAGAAAACCTTCTTAATGTTGCTGCTGGTTGCTTTGGCTGTCGTTCCATTGGCCGGGGTGTCGGCCCAAGATGACGAACCCGCCTACACCGGCTTTGCATCCGCCCTAGCCGCGACCGCGATGGATGGCGCACCTGAAGGTCAAGACGAAGAAGCTTGGTTGGAAGCCGCCGCGATTGCATGGTTTGACATGGGTTCTGAGGGTACAGATACCGTCTCCGTTTTGGCAGTCAACTTGGTTCCCGAAGGTCTTTATACGATGTGGTGGGTCAATGATATGATGGACCCAGCCGCGATGAGCCTCGGCCCAGTGGGTGGCACGCCCAACAACGAATTTACTGCCGATGAAGATGGCAGCGCGTTGGTTAGCATCGAAGTCGCGTCGGACAATGACTATCAGGCATTTGTGATCGCCTACCATGCAGACGGCACCACCTACGGCGAGATGCCCGGCGAGATGGGTGTGGTCACCTTCAGCCACCTGATGGGTGCGTTCCCCGGCCCAGCCAACATTGAAACCCTCGGCGTCGCCACTGTGCTTGGTGGGACGGACATGGATGGCGCTCCAGAAGGCCAAGATGCTGAAACATGGGTAGAAGCAGCGGGTATCGCCTATGCTGGCCCCACTGAAGATGAAAACGTGCATCAGGTCGTCGTGATTACCGCCGGACTGGTTTCCGAAGGCCTCTATACCCTCTGGTGGGTCAACGACATGATGGATGCCGCCGCGATGAGCCTCGGCCCAGTGGGTGGCACGCCTGCCAACGAATTTACCGCCAATGAAAGCGGCAGCGCCGTCATCAATTTGGAAGTGCCCGCCGACAACGACTATCAGACATTGGTCATTGCCTTCCACGCAGATGGCACCACCTATGGCGAGATGCCCGGTGAAATGGGCGTGGTCACCTTTAGCCACCTGATGGGTGCGTTCCCCAGCGAAGCCGGTCTGATGACCCTCTCAGCCGAAGCGATGTAAGTAATAAAAGCCCTTCTCTGCCCGTCTTGCAGATAATCGAAAGGATGGGCAGAGAGCGTCTATGATGAAAATTGCAGCGATTATCCCAGCTTTGAATGAAGCCGTAACCATCGGTGGTGTTCTGGAAAAAGTCCCGCGTGAGTGGGTGGAACGAATCATCGTCGTGGACAATGGCTCAACCGATGCCACCGCACAAATCGCCCAAGAAAAAGGGGCGGAAATCGTCTATGCAGCACGGCGTGGTTATGGTTATGCGTGTTATGCCGGGGCACAGGCCGCCCATGATATGGATATCCTCGTTTTTCTCGATGGCGACGGGGCGGATGATCCTACCGAAATCCCCATCTTGATCGAGGCGATTCAGAACGGCACAGCGGATCTGGTCATCGGCTCGCGAACACGCGGCTATCATGAACCGGGGGCGCTCCTCCCCCATGCGCGATTTGGTAATTGGTTGACGGCCCGTCTGATGCGGTGGCTTTATGGGCTGCGCGTGACCGATTTAGGGCCATTTCGGGCGATTCGCCAATCCGTATTTGCAAGCCTCGATATGCGGGAAATGACGTATGGCTGGACAACCGAGATGATGGTGAAGGCCGCCAAGCAGGGCTACCGGATTCAAGAAGTCCCCATTAGTTATTATCGGCGAGCCGGAGGCAAATCCAAAATCTCAGGGACAGTGCGCGGAACAGTTTTGGCAGGCTACTATATCCTCACCACAACTTTGAAACACGCACGGAGGGCCTGATGCGAAGATTACTGGTCTTGATGGCAAAACAGCCGATGGCTGGCAACACAAAAACCCGCTTGACGCCTATGCTTTCGCCGCAAATCGCCGCTGATTTATACCAGTGTTTTCTGCTCGACAAGATTGAACAGATGCGCCAAGTCACCAACGCCGACCCCGGCATCGCTTTTGTACCGGAGCAGGCCCGACCCTATTTTGAGGGAATTGCCACTGGTTTTCGTTTGATGTTACAGCAGGGCGCAGACCTAAGTGCGCGGCTGAAGCATGTTTTCGAGGATGCGTTCCAACAAGGCTATCAGCAGGTGGTTGCCATTGATGGTGATACGGTGACACTGCCGCCGGGCTATTTGCAGCAAGCCTTTACCGTGTTGGAAGAAGTCGATGTGAGTTTAGGGAGTTGTGAGGATGGCGGCTATTATGCCATCGGCCTTACCCAACCCTATCCGACCCTGTTTGATGTCACGATGAGTACCCCGGATGTGACCCGCGACACGCTGGCACAGGCCGCAAACCTGAATCTTGATGTCAGGTTGCTCCCAGTGTGGTACGACGTGGACACACCCGCCGACCTAGAACGCTTGATGACCGAACTTGCAGGCCAGACGACCAGCCATACCGCCCGATTTTTGCAGATGTTGGTAAAGGAAAAATCATCATGAGCAAAGTCTTGTTGGTGAACCCGTTTTTCCTCAAAAACAGTGTATTAGAACAAGAATGGATGATGCCCTATTTTCCGTTGGGGTTGTTGTATCTCGCCGCCTCAGCCGAGCAAGCGGGTCACCAAGTGGCCGTTTTTGATGGGACTTTTGCGGCAAGTGAAGCGACTTTTAGCGAGACACTTGCCCAATATCAGCCAGAGGTGGTGTGTATCGCCAGCCTGATTACCTTGCGACCTGTCGCGCTCCAGATGGCACGGATGGCCCAAGCATTCGGCGCGGTGGTCATTTTTGGCGGGCCAGACCCGACCCTTGAGCCAGCAGTCTACCTTCAACAGGGGGCGGTGGTGGTCATGGGGGAGGGCGAAAAAACCCTCTTGGAATTGCTACGGCGTCTTGCATCCGACTTCGCCAATGTCGCGGGGATTGCCTATCTTAAGGAAGGGGTGCTTATCCAGACGCCTGAGCCTGAGCCAATCTGGAATCTGGATGAGCTGCCCTTGCCTGCCCGCCATCTCATTGACGCCAAACCCTATCTGGCGGCATGGTCGGATACACATGGCTATACCTCCATTACATTAGCGGCTTCACGTGGGTGTCCGTATGGCTGCGAATACTGCCAACAATCAGCGGTTGGGCCACACTTTCGTCGTCGCACCCCGCTGCATGTCGCCCAAGAAATGAAGCATATTGAAGAAATTTATGCCCCTGACCGCTTCCGTCTGGTAGATGATCTGGACGGGTTGGGCGAAACATGGCTGTTGGAACTGGCCGACGTGATGCAGCAGCTTGGCATCCAAACGCCCTATGAGGGTTTACGGCCCACCACGTTGACCAACCTGCCGTTGTATAACCCAATGAAAATGCTGTGTGGTAAACGAAATCGCTATCTGCCAACGACCTCAGATCATCCCCATGCCCTCCCGGCCCTTGATGCCGAAACCATGCAGTTACGGTGGGGGGAAGGGATTCTGCCCGATGACAACTGATTGGCTTACACCCGACACTCGTGACCTCCTAGTGGCAGGGGTGAAGGTGACGTTGGCACTAACGGTGATCACTTCGGTGCTGGCCTTTGCATTGGCACTGTTCATCTGCCGTCTGCGCCTTTCAGCCGTCGCTTTTTGGCGCGGGGTGGCAGCGACCTATATCGAACTTTGCCGCAACATCCCGGCGCTGGTATGGGTGATATTTTTTGCCTATGCCTTACCGAACGCCTTTGACCTAGACACACGCCGAATGCTGTTTTTTCGCAACGGGGTCATGGAATTTCTGCGACAAGAAACAGGAGTCTTGATTCCCTACTATCTCATCGGGGCGGTGTTGGGCCTAACGCTCAATACGAGTGCCTACCTTGTCGAGTTATTGCGGGCGGGCATTGGGACACTGAAGCAGGAACATCTGGAATCGGCCCGTACCTTAGGTGCGACCCCCAATGCAGCCTTTCAACGGTTGCTGATGCCGCATGGGATTCGGGCCGCTGCCCCCGGCATCATGACCCGACTGGTGCATAACATGAAAAATACCGCGCTTGCGTCGTTTGTTGCCGTCCCAGAATTTTTCAAAGCGGTGCAGACCTCCATCAGCCGCAGCTTTTACGCCATCGAGTTGTTGGTTTTGGCGTCGGTGGTGTATTGGATACTCACATGGGGTTTTGCCGTGCTGCTGCGTCGTGTCCTGCCCCAGCCGCGCTCCGCTAGTTGGATGGTCAGATAGCCCATGTCAGCCGTTGATTTTTTGTGGCGTAACTTACCTAACTTCCTGTTGGGCTTTCCGGGCCAGCGTCCGGGGGGCTTGCTGCTGAGTTTATGGCTAGCGGCAATTGCTATCACATTAGGGTTCATCATCGCCGTGTGGGTGGGGAGTTTAGGAGCAAGCCGCTGGTGGATATTGCGCCGCCTTGCTGCCGCCTATGTCGCCATCTTTCGCGGTTTGCCTTTGCTCCTGCTGCTATTGGTCATCCATCAGGTGGTCGGCGGCAAGCGCACCGGGTTGGATTTTTCGCCGATGACCTCATCGCTGGTTGCCTTGACGCTCTATACCTCCGCGTATCAAGCCGAAGTGATAAGGGCCGGATTGATGGCCGTACCCATCGAACTTGTCGAAACGGCCCGTTCAATGGGGAGTGGGTCGTGGCGGGTTTTTCTCCGCGTCCGTCTGCGTTATGCCCTTCGATTGATGCTGCCAGCCTTAATCAATGAGATGATTACCCTGTTTAAGGATTCATCGGTGCTGCTGATCTTGGGGGTCGGTGAACTCATGACGGTTGCTAGGGCCTCACTCGGCAGCAGCGTGCACAATTCGGTCTACTGGCTGCCGACCTATCTCTTTGTTGGCGTCTTATATGCCCTTGTTGCATTGGGCATTTCGCGCCTTGCCGCCCATTGGGAACGCAAACGGCAACCCGCCGGACTGATACGCCACTTGGGTCTACAACTTTAACAACGCCTTTATTTATGAATATCTACTCTATGGAGCATCTTGTCATGCAAAAACAAAACCGACTGATCTACCTGATCTTGTTGGCCGTAATGATCGTTATGTCACTTGGGCTTTATCCCACCTCCAAGCCTACCGTGCAGGCGCAAGATGGTGGTCAATCCACTTTGGCGCGGGTTCAGGAAGCAGGTGTTGTGAGGGTGGGCATCCGTTTTGACAATCCACCCCTGAGCTATATCGAAGAAGATGGCGACTGGGTGGGGTTCGACGTGG
This sequence comes from Anaerolineae bacterium, assembly GCA_041753455.1. Classification (GTDB taxonomy): domain Bacteria; phylum Chloroflexota; class Anaerolineae; order Aggregatilineales; family J027; genus CFX10. Next base: position 134,179 of record JBGSUK010000004.1, read on the forward strand.
ATTTAGCCAACGAAATCGCCCGACGCTTAGGGGTCGAAATTGAGCAGGTGCGGGTAGACGAAACGACCCGTATCAGCTTTCTTCAAGAAGGCCAGATAGATTTAGCGGTTGCCAGTATGAACCACACCCGCAAGCGCGAAGATGCGGTGGATTTCAGCATTACCTATTTCTGGGACAGCCAGACCTTTTTGGTACGGCGTGGCGAATTTGATTCACTAGATGATCTGTTCGGGCGCGTGGTGGCGATGAATGCGGGAAGTTCGGCGATTGATGCGTGGAATCGCCATACTGATGCGGAAGGCGGCGAGCGTTCAGAAATTGTCGAATTTACCGACAAGGTGGCGGCTGTCCAAGCCCTGCGCGATGGGGCGGTGGATGGTTATGCCGAAGATGGCATTACCCTCGCTGCCCTTGCTGCTGGCGATGACTCATTAGAACTCCTATCGGTGGGTTTTAATCCGGTTCAATTTGGGCTGGGCCTACCCGAAAATGACTCCGAATGGCGCGACGCCATCAACTACATTCTCCAAGAGATTTGGTTGGACGGCACCTATCTAGAAATCTATAACCGTTGGCTTGGCCCAGAGGCAGAAATCCAATTGCCATTGGGTGGGCAAATGGAAATCTGGCGCTAATTCATGACTAGCCTAGACCTGATTCACCTCTCAAAACGCTATTCCTCGGCGGCGGGTGATGTGGTTGCCCTCCGTGATATTGAGTTGCGGGTTGAATCAGGTCAACTGCTGGCCTTGTTGGGGGCGTCTGGTGCTGGCAAAACGACACTCCTGCGCTTGATTGCGGGTCTGACGATGCCAACAGGTGGCGAAATGCTGTTTGATGGTCGCTCTATCCTAAAGACGCCCCCCGAAAAGCGCGGTGCGGTGGTGATGTTTCAAGATCACCTCCTGTTTCCGTTTATGACCGTCAGCGACAACATTGCATTTGGCCTCCGGGTCAAACGTCTGCCTCGCGCCCAAATTCGTCGCAAGATCGCCGAGGTGCTAGAAGTGGTTCAAATGACGGGTTACGAACGTCGCTATCCCGATGAGCTTTCGGGTGGACAGCGCCAGCGGGTGGCATTGGCCCGCGCCCTAGTCATTCAGCCGCGTGTCTTGCTGCTGGATGAGCCATTTAGCAATTTAGACCCCGGTTTACGGGAAGAACTGCGTAGCGAAATCAGGCGTCTGCAAAGAACATTTGGCATCACGACTGTTTTTGTGACCCACGACCAGACCGAGGCGTTATTGATCGCGGATCGAGCCGCCCTGTTGATGGATGGCAAGATCGCCCAATGTGGCGAGCCGCGTCTGTTCTATGAACAACCTGCCAACGCCAAAGTTGCACGGTTTTTTGGCGGTGCAAACCTATTCCCGGCCCACAAGCGCGGGAACATCATCGAAACGGCCTTTGGTATTTTGCCAGTTCAGCCGAATGGCCTGCCCGACGGCCCGGTTCAAGCCCTCGTTCGCCCGGAATCCATCTTGGTGGGGTCAAATGGGGCCAATACCCACCGGGCCATAGTCCAAAGTTGGTCATATCAGGGCGATGTCTCAACCGGTACGGTGATTATTGGTGATACACCCTTCGCAATCAGCACCCCCCCGCACATGATGTACACCCCCGGTGACATCATTGCGCTTCATTTTAATCATGTATGGTTAGTTCCTATCGAGGAGAATTAAGAATGCAAATCGTCAATCGTGTCGATAATCTACCATTTGTCAAAAACAGCCCGCGTGCTTCCTTGTTTTGGGTGGCTCTACTGCGTATCGCTATCGGATTGATGTTCCTAACGACATGGGGCAGCAACCTGAATAAAGACCTCTATACGCCGGATGGCCTAGAAGGATTTTTGCGCGGGCAATTAAACCCGGATTCTTTGGGGGTTTATCGCACCTTCATTGAAGATGTGATTATTCCGATCAAGGGTATTTTTGCCCCCTTCCAATTGGTGACGGAGCTTTTGTTGGCGCTGGCTTTATTAACGGGGGTGTTGACCCGTCCGGTCAGTTTGGGGGCGGCGTTTTTCCTACTGAATACCTATCTGATTTCCGTCGGCACGGGCGAATGGGCATGGAGTTATTTTATTCCGATTAGTGCCTTAGGCGTCATCTTTTTCACCAATGCGGGTCGTGTCTTGGGTATTGATGCCTATTTGGTCAAGCGTTTTGGCGAGTCAAAATGGGGGCTGTGGTAGACTCGATCCCATCACCAAACAAGCAAGTGGGGAGATTGAAAATCTTATGTCAAGAAGCTATATCGTTTTCAGCCTACTCTTCGTCTTAGCGATGCTGTTGACCGCGTGTGGCGATGAGGACAAACAAGAATCGCTTAAAGCTAATGCGGGTGAGGATTTTGGTGTCAAAGTAGGGGAGGCCCCAACCTTTGACGCCGTCAATCCACCGGGAACATCAAGAATTTTCGCTGGCTAATCTTGCAAGCCCCCGAAACCAAATCCGCCGACAATGGCAAGGTCATTCGGGCCAACGACAGCAATTGCCGTTTTACATTGGAAGATACGATGGTCATTGAAGAGTTGGGCCAGTGGGTCATCCAACTTGAAATTGAAGACACCGACGGTAAGAAAACCACCGACACAGTGACGGTAACAGTAACGGAATAGGGACAATGGCCTATCTTATTGCAGGGGTTTATGGAGTCGCGCTCAGTTTCCTTTTTGTCTATGGGTTAAACATTCTCTACCTGACCTATTTAGCCCATTACCGTGACGATACCAACCAAGCGCCGCCGCCCCTGCAAGACCTGCCCATCGTGACGGTGCAGCTTCCAATCTATAACGAACAATACGTTGCCAAACGTCTCATCGAAGCCGTCAGCCAATTAGACTGGCCCGCCGACAAACTCGAAATTCAAGTCTTGGATGATTCAACCGACCAGACGACCTCCATCGTCGCCACCCAAGTCCAGCACTATCAAGGTCGTGGCCTTCAGATTCATCATCTGCGCCGCCGCCACCGTATCGGCTATAAAGCAGGTGCATTGGCGGAAGGCCTGCAACAAGCCAAGGGCGAATTTATTGCCATATTTGATGCCGATTTTGTTCCCCCCTCAGATTTTCTACGCCGCACAATTCCACCGTTCGATAATCCGCATATCGGCTTTGTCCAGACCCGCTGGGGTCACCTGAATGCCGATTATTCGCTGTTTACCAAATTGCAGTCGTTGGCGATTGACGCCCATTTTATGATTGAGCAGTTTGCGCGGCATCGGGCGGGGTTTTTTATGAACTTTAATGGCACGGCGGGGGTGTGGCGGCGCACAGCGATTGAATCAGCGGGTGGATGGCAGGCCAATACACTGACCGAAGATTTAGACCTAAGCTATCGCGCGATGCTGGCAGGTTGGCAGGCGGGTTATTTGCGTGAGGTTGTGACACCGGGTGAAATCCCCGTCACGCTCAGTGGGTTTCGCCAACAGCAGCACCGTTGGGCCAAAGGCAGCATCACCTGTGCAAAACGATTCTTGCCAATCGTGTGGGGCAGTCCGCTGGCCTTCACCACCAAACTACAGGCCACGTTACATTTGACAGGTTATGCGGTTCAACTCTTGATGTCTATGGTGGCCCTATTGTATCCGGCGGTTTTATTACTTGATCTGCAAGCCGTTGGCCCACTTTTTAGCCTCACCACCATCTTTACCCTGACCTTTTTTGCACCCACCTTATATTTTTTGACCGCCCAGCGTCAGGCCGGGAATGGCTGTTGGCGTAGGCTTCCGTTGGTGTTGTGCCTCAACGTGTTGGGGACAGGGATGATGTATCACAATGCGTATTCGGTTCTGGCAGGCTTGGGCAGCACCAAAGCTGATATGTTTCAACGTACCCCCAAATTTGGCATTGTCGAGAAGCGGCAGTCGTGGAACGAAAAAATTTATCAAACAGATTCGCACCTTTTCTTTGAGATCATCATGTTATTCTACAATCTGCACACGACGTACTTGGCGATCACGCATGAAAGCTGGTCAATTGCGTTCTATGCTGGTCTATTCACGCTCGGCAGTCTCTTTATGCTGGTGCTTTGGTTCACGCAGGGTCTTGAACGCTGGCAGTTTATTAGGCGAATGGCGCTTCAGGAGGGGCACTAGCCATACGAGGACTGCCACACCCAAGAGCATATATAAGGGATAATATTCTATCTGCCGAATCCAATTCGCTTCACTGGGCCGGGTCGGATCAAGATAAAACAAATACGAAAGATTGACGGCAGCCGAAAAATAGAGCCAAGCGATTGCGAATAGCCGTGCCGCCGCATTTTTATGCAATGTCAATAGGGGCAGCAGAGCAATTAGCCATGTGAGATACCATGGAAACATCGCAAAAGCCAGCAACAAATAGAGGCTTATGAGCAGAGCCGCATCACTGAACAGGGTCAGCGAATCCAGATCTTTTTGGCGATAGGTCTTGAGAAAAATGAGACCACCTGCTGCCAACAAGATAAATCGCGTCAGTGCCCGTCCGGTTGCTAGGGGGTCATCTACACGGCCTTTAAGAGTTTCAACGAGCCAATAATATAGGCCATCGTTTGTTTTCCATTCAGAAGCATAGATTTTGGCGGCCCCAAAAATACCAACGCCTTCAGTTTCAGATGTGAGTCCTAGCCCTGCATTTATGAATGGCAGAAAAGCGAGACTGATCAACAGGATGAATAAGAATGTGTTTTTGACACCCCAACGCGGGACGAAGATAGGCAGGAGTAGTGCCGGGATAAATTTGGTGAGGGTGGCAATCGCGAGGGCGAAGGCACTTAGGCGACTTTGATTTTTGAGTTGAAAATAGCAGGCCAATAAGATGCTCAGAGTCATCAGCGAGTCTATATGCGCCCCATGTGCAAATTCAACCACAATCATCGGATTCCAAGCATAAATCAGCACCCACGCGGGGGGATGCCCCAATAATCTGAGGAGTTGGATCAAGAGTAGGGCGGTTAGCAAATCAAAGCCCATAAACACGATCTGCATGGCGCGTGCATTTTCTGGGAAAATCCGATAGGTGGTTGCAAAAACCGCTTGGGCAACAGGTGGATAGGGGCTTGCCATCCACTGATGCTCAATTCGAGTGTGCAGGGGTGTTCGTAAATCGGCTAACTCCGGGGCATCCACACGATATTGATAGGGATTCACCCCTTCGTTGATGAGTCTTCCATCCCACAGATAGCGCCAGATGTCGGTGGAAAGGGTGGGTGGCGTAAATAGCAATGGAAAACGAAACAACAAGGTAAATACGGCAATGATCCAAAGCGAAAGGGATGGCTTATTCAGAATTAAAATAACAACAATACTATAGGCGACAAAAGCAATCAGTAGTAAGCCCACAAAAGTGTACCCCTCCAATGTAAAGTGATCTAGGCGAGTCATAGTAAGGAAACTGCCGAACATCACTGTGCCACTGATAATCGCCAGTCGATTGGAGGCACTATATGGGGTTTTAAGGGCAGAGGCTAGTTTACAAATCAATGAGCCAATGGTTGTCATAGATTAGACCCATATTTCAACATCCAAGTCATGATATTGATAAGGTTACCAGATGAATTTTTATAGGAGCGGTAATGGAACTTAAAGCAGCATTCGACTCAAAAGCATCCGCTTGGGAAGACTATACCCATACTCCACTTGGACGTTTGCGGGAAGAACTCAATTGGCGTTACCTAAATTTTCATCTTCCATCCCATCCCCTCACAGCTTTAGATGCTGGTTGTGGCACTGGAGGTCTGGCAATTCGGCTAGCCCAACGCGGCGACATTGTTCATCTACTGGATCTGTCCGATCAAATGCTTGATCTTGCAATGGAAAAAGCCAAACTAAATGGCGTCGCGGCTCAAATTACTCCCTATTGTGATTTGGTTGAGACATTTACCCCCGCCAACCCTTTTGACTTGATTATATGCCACACTTTGTTGGAATATGTTAGTGACACCGCCAATACTATCCGGCGGTTGGCAGGGTTTTTAAAACCACAGGGCCTCTTGTCAGTGGTGTTTGTGAATCGTTATGCTGAACCCCTTACATTGGCACTGGGCAAGGGTAAGCTATTGGAAGCCCTTGCTGCTTTTGAAACTGTCAATTCTGCGGCTGACCTCTTTGGTGTGCCACGTCAGACTTTTGAAAGTGCGGTGATTCAACAGTACCTTCAATCGGCTGACCTCGAAATTGTGGCCGAATACGGTGTGCGAATTTTTGCCGATTATTTGGTCGCCGTTGATTGGAAGTCCGACCAGACTCAATACGATATGCTTTTGATGTTAGAAATGATGGCAGCACAACAAGCGCCATTTTCTCAGATCGGACGCTATGGTCAGATTATTTGTCGCAACAACTCTGCTACACCCAAATAGCAGGGCATGGCAAACTGCAATTAGGCCGATCCCATTATTTGCCTACGACTACCTCTACACATGATGGTCGGGATGCTCGATGGGATGCAGATAGGTCATTAGGGTGCCAATTGCCGGGTAGCTTTCTTCATGCAGTTGGGGTGTATCGTGACTGGGAATTGGAATATCATGGAATGCTGCTGCCGTCATCAGAAGATATTCCGGCTCTTTGACCGAGTTCTTCAAAAGCCGATGCAGGATAATCACATCAACACCGGATAATTCCAAAAACCTCCCAATGCGATAAAAGCCCGCCTTGCCGCTATGGACAATGATCTTGAGTCGTAGACTTTCGACATTGACGCAAGCATCACAGGAACAATGGGTAGCTTCGCCGAGATGGTGGAGTTTAGCGGAGAAGGCCTGAAAAAAGACAAGGAGTTTTTCACCGATTTGTTGCCTAGTTTTCTGCCATTTGACCTCGCTATTCCCTTTGATGGCGTACAGAAAAATCGCATCACCTTCTAGTTTGGCGACCTTAAGGGGAATACGAATCTGATTTATGATCGCCTCGATTAGTTCATTAATGAACATTTGACCATGAAGCAATGACGTTTGGGTGGATAACATGAACTCGGTATAGCCGCTAATATCCGCAATAATAAGCACCACCTCGCGCTCTTGAAACTGTTTTCGACCTAGTTTAAAACCCGTCAAATTCATCAGGCTTAACATGTTTAGATACCTTACCGGGGTCGTTGTTTAACTATTTTGTCAAAAGTATAGCGCACGAAGAAATGCAGTGTGTTGTTTCCCCAACAGTCGCCACGATCGAATTTGGGTACGATGATTTCACAATCAGCCATGACAAGGAGACAGTTGAAGATGCAACTCAAGAAATCATCAAAGTTGATGAAAGCAATCTGGAATGGGGTTGTTATTGCTGAAAGCGATGAAACGATCATCGTCGAAGGCAATCACTACTTCCCCCCAGAGTCTGTTGATTCGGCTTATCTGCGGTCTATTGACCATCATACCATGTGCTTTTGGAAAGGCTTGGCAAGCTATTACAATGTCGAAATCAACGGGCAAACGAATGAGCGGGCGGCTTGGTATTATCCCTCACCTAATGATGCTGCCAGTCAGATCAAGGGCTATATTGCCTTCTGGAAAGGGATACAGGTCAAAAGCTAATGCAAGTACAGTTTCTTTCGACCCTTACCTGCCCACAATGCGGGTATCAAAAGACTGAAACCATGCCAACGGATAGCTGCCAGTTTTTGTACCGATGTACGAACTGCCAAGCCATGCTGCGTCCCCAAGCAGGTGATTGCTGTGTCTATTGTTCCTATGGCGACGTTCAATGCCCATCCAAACAGCTTGAAAATGACAGCGGTGGTAAACCAGCCATGTGATGATTGGCTCATAACATTCTGAGCCATCACTTTTTACCGCCGGACAAGATGTCCTGAATTGATTGCAGTCTCATCTCGAAGGGAAGCCAAATGTATTCTGATGTTTATTTGGGTGAAGTCCCATATTTAACAACTGCCCAGATGATAGAAGTAGACCGCCTGATGGTTGAGGACTACCAGATCCAACTGATTCAGATGATGGAAAACGCCGGACGGAATTTGGCGCAGTTGGCACGCGAACGATTCTTGAGTCGCTATCCGAAGAAGAAATCCATCATTGTTCTAGCAGGAACAGGTGGCAATGGTGGCGGAGCATTGGTCTGTGCGAGGTGGTTGCATAATTGGGGTGTCCTTGTCCGCGTTTTCGTCACCAAGTCAGAAGCCGCGTTTGCGCCGATTCCCGCCCATCAATTGGGGATTTTGCGCCGCATGAATGTCCCGATTGCGCGGGTGGACGATTTGCTTACCGAGAGTTATGTAGACCTTATCATAGATGGGATTATCGGTTATGGCATAAGGGGTACGCCTAAGGATAGCGCGATTGAAATGATTCGATGGGCCAATCGCCAACCCGCACCAATTCTTGCGTTGGACGTGCCTTCGGGCCTGGACGCCACTACTGGAGTCGCATTTGATCCTATCATACGCGCCGCCGCAACCATGACATTGGCGCTTCCGAAGGAAGGGTTACGGGTGTCGGGGAGCGCGGACTATGTTGGAGAACTGTATCTTGCCGACATTGGTGTACCGCCGGAATTGTACATGAAGCCCTCCATAAATGTGCGTGTGTCGCATATTTTTGCCGAGCGAGACATTGTTCGATTGCGGTAATAGGCGAAATCGGGTGTTCTAGTGCAGTTGAGCTCGTGCCATTCCTGCTAGGTTCATGTCAGGATGGGGTTGAATGTATGGGCTACCGAACCGAAGACTTACAAAGAGTATCCTCAGATGAATTGACGGTATACAGAAGGACATAATCATGAGACATCAAATTCAGCCCCCCAAGATGGCCCTTTTATTCGACATCCCTGTGTATGAAACCTCGTATTTTGCTGCTTATCAGCCGTACATCCTAGAAGGTGTCGTGGCAAGTTGTTGTGCTGTGGCGATTGATATGGCTCAGCTACTTGCGATTCGGAGTGACTCGCCTGTGATTTCGATTGGCCCTTTGGCTGTTCTGCTAGTAATCATCGGCTTGCTCGTTGCCATCAACTTGCGGAAATTGGGGATAGTACCGATGCGGGGACTGATTGGTACTGCCCAACAGCTTACCCAAGATCAATCTGCCGCCCATTTTGTGGTAAAAAGCTCGGCTGCGATTAGCGGGTTTGTCCGAGTATTCAATGCGATAATGGTAAAAACCCAATCGCAAACATATCAATTGAATGAACTTAATATGGCACTCGAAAATAGAGTACACGAACGTACCATTGAGTTTGAGCGCCAAACAGCATGGTTAGAGACTATCCTGTGTGATGCCAAAGAGGCTATAGTCGTTACCGATGAAGCGGGTCAGATATGTTTAATCAATGATACGGCCTTGACCGTCATTGGTAAATCAAAAAAAGAAGCGATGGGGCATTCTCTGTTTGAATTGATCAATACTGTTGCCAAAACGGGTGTGGTCTATCCCCCTTCTAATTTGTATCAAGGCGATCTTGAAATTAATGATCGCATCTACCACTATTCACTCACCCATTTAAAACCAAGCCAAACCTCGACAGGTGGTTTCGTGTGCATTCTGACCGACATTACCACGCTACATCGTTTGGATACCCTCAAAACTCAAGTTATTCGTATGGCCTCGCATGATCTTCAGTCGCCACTAACCTCGTTGCGACTACATCATCATCTTTTAGAACAGTCAAATGATTTATCAGATCGTCAGCTCAAAATAATTGAACGGGCGCGGGGTAGTGTCGATAATTTGCAGCATATGGTTGATAATCTCCTAAACCTCGATCACATTGAGCGCCAAGCACAGGGCAATTGCGAAACGGTTGAGATTGGAACCTTATTATCGACTTGCGTAAGGACCCTCGCCTCAGAATTCACCTTAAAAAAACAACAAATTGATATTCGGATTGCTGAAAACATTCCATTTATTTGTGGTGATCCTGTTCGCTTCCTTGAAGCCATCCGCAATTATCTTACCAACGCTATCAAATACACCCCTGAAGAGGGTCTAGTTAAGGCTAGAGCCTATTCGGATGACACCTACGTTTATATCGAAGTTGAGGATAATGGCATTGGTATTGACTCCGAAGATGTGGATTATGTTTTCGACGTTAATTTTCGGGCTAAGACGGCATTATCCAGTTTGGAGGATGGACAAGGGATAGGATTAGGCTTTGTAAAGGCAATTATTGCAGAATATGGCGGTGGGGTGTGGGTGCAGAGTCGGGTTGGGTGGGGTAGCTGTTTTGGCTTTAAACTCCCTATTGGTGAAATGCCTCGTAGAGAATCCAACAAGTAATTTCTCCATGCTGGCAAAGGGAAAATATGGAATCGCCTTGTATATTTATTGGATGAAGAGAGTTGTATGTTTTAAGTCGTTACGGTATGTGTCAAGGACTTTGAAACAAGTTCGTGAAAAAGATTAAGCAAGATTTTCCGGTTGCTTTGGCGGGTTAATGTAGACCGCTGTTGGCGCACCCTTCACGCTAGGCATCCCGCCTCGAAAACGCTCAGGATAGGCC